>NZ_JBMYXF010000043.1:0-25142 GCF_049608145.1 Halocynthiibacter sp. | reverse complement strand
GTGATGGAGAACGACCTATGGGACAAGCCGGAATACAAAATAAAAAGCCGTGTGACCTAAGTGACCTCATCCTGCGCCCATATCGCGACAGTGACCGCCGCGCGGGTTTCGACGTGTTTTATGACGCTGTGCACCGGGGTGCCGCACGCGCCTATACACCAGCGCAGCGCGCGGTTTGGGCACCGGATGATGGTTTCCGCCCTGAGACCCCGGATAAGATGCTTGATATGGTTGCCTTTGTGGCTGAAAATCCTGACGGATCGGGCCGCCTTGAAGGCTTTTTCGCGATGGAGCGAAACGGCCACCTTGATCGTGCCTTTGTGCGGCCCGGCTGGATGGGTCGCGGCCTGGCGCAAGCTCTCTATGATCTCTTGCTTGAATGGGCGCGCGGGGCTGGTTTAACCCAGCTCACCACCGAGGCCAGCCATCTTGCCCGACCGTTTTTTGAAAAAAATGGCTGGCAGGTTGTCACCCCGGAAACCATTACCCGCGACGGCGTAGAAATTGAACGGTTCCGCATGTCGCTTGCCCTATGAGGCCCCCAAATGACCGATGTAAAATGCCCCTTTAATCCCGAAGATGACGGCGCGCAGATGCGTTTTGACGGGCGGATGTCCTATTCCGACTACCTGTCTCTGGATCCGATCTTAAACGCGCAGAACCCAATATCTGATGCCCATGACGAAATGCTGTTCATCATCCAGCATCAGACGTCAGAACTTTGGATGCGTCTCGCCATTCACGAGTTACGCGCCGCCCGCGAACTGCTTCTCAATGGCGAAACCCGCCCGGCCTTCAAAATGTTGTCCCGTGTTGCCCGCATCTTTGAACAACTGAACAACGCCTGGGATGTGTTGCGCACAATGACACCCAGTGATTACACGACATTTCGCGAAACCCTTGGGCAAAGTTCCGGCTTTCAATCCTGGCAATATCGTTTGATCGAATTCATGGTTGGCAATCGCAACCCTGCCATGCTGAAACCCCATGAACACCGCGAAGAATATGTAAGCACATTGCAGGCGGAACTTAAGATGCCCTCCCTTTATGATATCGCACTCCAGGCCCTCGCCGATTCTGACATAGCTGTCCCGCACCAGGTTCTTGAGCGCGACTTGTCTCAGATGTATCAGCCATCTGATGCGGTAAAAGAGGCCTGGACCATTGTTTACAAAGACCCGCAAAAATACTGGGAACTGTATGAACTGGCCGAAAAACTGGTTGATTTCGAAGACTATTTCCGCCGTTGGCGTTTCAACCACGTCACCACAGTGGAACGCATCATCGGGTTTAAACGCGGCACCGGCGGTACATCTGGCACGACATATTTGCGCAAAATGCTGGATGTAGAGATTTTTCCGGAACTCTGGCATCTGCGCACGGACCTGTAGAAAGCCCAAAAACAAATTGGGGTTGAGGAAAAATCAACCCCATTCACCTTCCGAAAATACTCCGGGGGTGTGGGGGCTGGCCCCCACGTCTTCAGATCGCGATCATTGCGCCAAAGCTTTCCGCCAACACACGCTGCCCCTCACGGTAGGTTTCAACAGTCGTAAACCCGGCCTTCAATCCAAGCAACGCAAGCAGCAATGTATGGGCCAGACCCTCAGATGTGCCTGGGCTGCGGGCAAGGGTCAGGGTGCCCGCGGCGACACCTTCGCTGATCCAGGTCGCGAAAACAGATCTGATCTGCGCTTCGCCAGCCGCCACAACATCCCGGGCAACGGTTTGTTTCAGATCCAAAAGTTCCGGTCCATGTGGTGTCAGCATCATCTTTTCCATCACATCCCCATCTTTCGCCAGCATAGCCGCAAGCAGAGATTGCGCGGGGGTTCCACCTTGGCGCAAAGCCACTTCCATATCTTCGGCAGCTTTTGCAAAATAACCGGAAATCAGACCTTCAAGGATCGCATCCTTATTGGGGAAATGCAGATAAAGCGCAGGCCGGGACATGCCAGCCGCCTTCGCGATATCCGCCATGGCCGTGCGTTGCACCCCGTAATTCATGAAACAGGTAAAAGCCGCTTCAAGAATACCGGAAACCTTCGGATCAGGCGTATCTATACGGGGATTATGCAATGTATCTGCTATCATATTCTTCATCTGACAGTTTTAACAAAAAATGTCAATTGACACACTGACACATTGCGGCAATAATGTCAGAAACCTATACCGGAGGAAGCCATGGCCACCCGACTGACTGTAAACGGCAAGCAGCTGGAAACCGATCTGCCCGAAGATGTGCCCCTTCTTTGGGTGCTGCGTGACGAATTTAACATGACCGGCACCAAATTCGGCTGTGGGGTCTCCGCCTGTGGTGCCTGCACCGTACATATCGATGGCGAAGCCCAGCGTTCCTGTCAGGTCGCGCTGGGGGATGTCTGGGGGGATGTCACGACGATCGAAGGCCTTGGCACCCCCGACGATATGGCCATCTTGCAGCAGGCCTGGGTCGATCATCAGGTGGCGCAATGCGGCTGGTGTCAGTCCGGTCAGATTATGCAGGCCGCTGATCTTTTGTCGCAAAATCCAAACCCGACGGACCAAGATATAGATGACGCCATGCAGGGCAATCTCTGCCGCTGTGGCACCTACCCCCGTATCCGCACCGCCATTCATGACGCCGCCAGCAAGATGGGAGCATAACCCATGGCCAGCTTTAAGAAAATCGCCCGCCGCAGCTTCCTGATCGGCTCCGCCGCCATTGTCGGTGGTGCGGCCTTTGGGGCTTGGTATGTCAGCCGCCCAGCGGAAAACCCGCTAAAATCCCCGGAAGGGGGCGCGGCTTTTAATCCCTTTGTGCTGATCGACCAAAACGGTGTCACACTGATCGCAAAACATGTGGAAATGGGCCAGGGATCACGCACCACGCTTGCCGCACTGATTGCGGAAGAACTGGATGTGCGTCTCGAAGACGTGAACGTGCTTCAGGGACAGCCTGCGCAGGCTTATTACAACAGTGCTTTGCTCGGTGAACTGGTGCCTGGCAAAGGCTATGACCGGGGCAACTTCGCTCATGCGCTGGGTGAAACCCTTGGTGTGCTGGGCAAAGTGCTGAACATGCAAGTGACCGGTGGTTCCAGCGCTATGAAAGACGGTTTCACCGAAATGCGTCTGGCAGGTGCATCCGCGCGTGAAGCCTTGAAAGAGGCCGCAAGTGTGCGCCTTGGCGTTGCAAAAACCCAGTTGAAAACCGAAAACGGTCAGGTGATTGCGCCGGATGGCACAATGCTGGCTTATACAGAACTGGCGGCAGAGGCTGGTCAGATGGATCTGTCTGAACCTGACCTGCGTCCGGCATCTGAATGGAAATACATCGGCAAGAACATGCCCCGCGTGGATATGGTCGGGAAAGTCACCGGCACTGCGCAATATGGCATGGACGTGCGTCCCGAAGGCCTCAAATTTGCCGCCCTGCGTGCCAATCCGAAACGATCCGGCATGGTGCGCTTTGATGCCAGCACGGCCGAAACCATGCCCGGTGTGGACAGCGTTCATGACCTTGGCGACGCGATTGCGGTTGTTGCCAGCAACACTTGGCTGGCCATGCAAGCGGCTGAAACCGTAGAGATTACATGGGAAGAGGCAAATTACCCCAATGAAACCGACCAGATTTTTGAACGCATCGAAGCCGGTTTCGACACCGAAGCAAACTCGACACTGCGCGATGACGGTGACGCTGCGGCGGGCGCGCCTTCAGGCAGTACTGCGCTTGAAGCAAGCTACAAGGTCCCCTACCTTGCCCACGCCGCGATGGAACCCCTGAACGCAACGGTTCTGTACACAGGGGATGCAATGGAAGTCTGGTCTGGCAATCAAGGCCCGATGCTGCACCGCCAGAAAGCCGCTGCCGAGGCCGGGCTGGAAGAAGACAAGGTCACCCTGCATACGCCCTATTTGGGCGGTGGTTTTGGTCGTCGCGGTGATTTCGATTACACCGCCTATGCCGCGCGCCTTGGGGTACAGATGCAGGGCACGCCTGTGATGCTGACCTGGTCGCGCGAAGAAGATATGCGCCACGATTTCTACCGCCCCGGCGCGCTGGCCCGTATGAAGGGCGC
The DNA here is from genome assembly GCF_049608145.1 of Halocynthiibacter sp. NCBI lineage: Bacteria > Pseudomonadati > Pseudomonadota > Alphaproteobacteria > Rhodobacterales > Paracoccaceae > Halocynthiibacter > Halocynthiibacter sp. The sequence goes on along the minus strand of NZ_JBMYXF010000043.1, from coordinate 21,081 downwards.
GGTGCAGGACGGGCGCGCAGTGCTTCTGGATGCGCAGGTATCCGGTCAGTCCACGACTGTGCAGATCATGAAGCGTTGGATGGATTTTGAGGCCGGGAGTGCAGACAAAGGCCATGTAGATGCGCTATTTAATGCACCTTACGCGATCGAGAACCACCGTGTGCGTGGCTATCATGCGGATGTGGATGTGCCCGTGGGCGCATGGCGGTCTGTTGCGGCCTCGTTCAACGCGTTCTTCCAAGATTCATTCATGGATGAAATGGCTCATGCGGCCGGTGTTGATCCGCTGGAGTTCCGCCTGCAACATATGCGTGAAGAATTCCCGGAAGGTGCCGCCTGTCTTGAGAAAGTGCGCGAGATGTCCGGCTGGACCGGCTCCACACCGAAAGGTGTCGGGCGCGGCGTGGGCTTTGCTTACAGCTTTGGCACACCTGTCGCCCAGGTTGTCGAAGTGGTTGAACAAGACGGCAGTATCCATGTGAATAAAGTCTGGATTGCCTGTGACATGGGCACGGCCTTGGATCCCTCAATCATCGAAGCACAGATGTTTGGCGGCATGGTTTATGGTCTGTCTGCCGCGATCCACGGCGAAATCACGTTTTCTGAGGGCGAAGTCGAACAGTTCAATTTCCCCGATTATGACGCGACACGCATGCACACTATGCCCGAGGTAGAAGTCGCGATTTTGGAAGCGCAGAAACACCTTGGCGGCGCGGGCGAACCGGGCACACCACCGATTGCACCGGCGCTGGCGAACGCCTTGTTTGACCTCTCCGGCACCCGCGCGCGTGAAGTGCCGCTAAATAAGACGTTTGATTTCAAATTCTAACATTGCACCTGGCGGGGGGGATGCTCCCGCCAAGTTTACGCCCTTCGGGCGAAACCCGTTGGGCCCGGCGCGCTTCGCGCGACTTTGGGGCCAGCCCCCGCCAGCTACGCTGTCTCCCCCGGAGTATTTGGGGAAAGTGAATAGTCATCGAGAAAATGTCGCCCGTTGCGCGGTCTGAAAGCTGTCATATACATCAGGAAAATCAAAACGGACCGGTTCAGATAGGTAGAAATCCCGAAACTCCTGCACCTTCCTATCCGTACGTAAAAATCCACACAGGGATTTTCGAAAACGCGTTGGCTTTGATTTGGCGGGCAATTTTGCAAGCCAGTGACGCATCGGTCTGCCAAGCCGGGATCCCGGGTGCAATCGATGGCCGGACGGCAAAGGGTTTTGTTCCATAACGCCCAGAAAGTGATCCAGTTCGGAGGGCATCGCGAAACACAGATCCACACCGTTGAAATGCACCTCCAGCCGACACCACAAGCGTCGTTGCGCCAAAAACGGATGCGCGGCATGAATCGGGCGCATGGGCTGACTACTGTCAGAATGCACCGTTTTCCACGCCCAGAACCGCGCCCCAGCCCAACCACTGACCGGTGTGCGCGGAAATTTACGGTGATATGTCAGCCTGGAAGATTTCAGAGATCAGCCCCGCCCCGCCTTAAACGCCCGTGCGGCATCGCCAAAGGCCTCGAACAGCGGTTTTGAGACCGGATCGTTTTCCGTGTTCCATTCCGGGTGCCACTGCACGGACATGGTGAAACCGGGGGCATCTTCGATGTAAATGGCTTCTGGTGTTCCGTCATCTGCCCGGCCGTCGATCACCACGCGCGGGCCTGCTTGGCAGATACCTTGGCCGTGCAGTGTATTGGTCAGAACCCGTTGCGCGCCAAACATTTTATGGAATGGCCCGTTTTCGGACACTTCGACATCGTGGCGCAGTTCAAACTTTTCAGCCAATGTGCCATCGGGCGGCATACGGTGGTTGTCACGGCCTTCGAGTTCACGAATTTCCGGGTGCAAAGTGCCGCCCATAGCGACGTTCACTTCCTGAAAACCGCGACAGATCCCCATCACCGGCTGGCCCGCCTCAACGCAGGCGCGCACAAGGGGCAGCACCAGTCGATCGCGGTTGCGGTCAAATTCACCGTGCGCTTCGGTTTCTTCATGACCGTATTCTTCGGGATGCACGTTCGGACGACCCCCCGTCAGCACAAACCCATCAAAATGCGCCATCAGATCTTCGACACTGGCGTAATCGGGAATTGCCGGTACAATCAAAGGGATACAGCCGGACACACGCGCAATCGCTTCGGTGTTCATCGTACCTGCGGCATAGACCGGGTATTGATCGTTCAGCTCATAAAAGTTGGAAATAATACCGATGACCGGGCGCAAGTTCTCTCTCCTGGGGCAATTGACTTGCCTGCCAATCTAACCTGTGCGTCAGAGCAGGTCGAGAGGTTTCACAACGCAAAAACGCACAAGTCCGCGACGGAACCTGTGCGCATTTTACAGTTCAACCTCAGGCGATCAGATCTCGGCAATCAGGCCTGCAGCCTCGATCCCGGCCTTGGCCGCAATTGCGTCATTGTCGGATGTGTCGCCGGTCAGGCCAACCGCGCCGATCACAGCGCCATCCGCATCACGCACCAAAACGCCACCGGGCACAGGCACAACCTGACCACCGTAAACGCCATTCACCGCCGCCATGAAATAGGCCTGCTGTTCGGCGCGCGCCATTTGCGCAGTACCCGCCATGCCCAGCATTACCGCGCCATAGGCCTTGCCGTGGGCGATGGGGAAACGACCAGGGGCTGCGCCATCTTCGCGCAGAAACGCTTTCACGTGACCACCTGCGTCCAACACCACTACAGACAAAGGCTTCAGCCCCATCTCGCGGCCCTTTTCCAGCGCGACTTTCATCATTGTCTGCGCCTGATCCATTGTAATTTCAGTCATGTCTTATCCTTCTGCTTTCGCTTCAAGGCGACGGGCATGCAACACAGGTTCCGTATATCCGGATGGCTGCACGCGCCCCTTGAACACCAGATCACAGGCTGCTTTGAAAGCGACCGTATCATAACCAAGTGCCATTGGCTTATACGACGGATCATCAGCATTCTGTGCGTCCACAATCGCCGCCATCTTGCGCATTGCCGCCATGGCTTCATCTTTTGTGATGACACCATGGTGCAGCCAATTCGCCATGGCTTGCGACGAAATCCGGCAGGTTGCGCGGTCTTCCATCAAGCCAACATCGTGGATATCAGGCACTTTCGAACATCCAACACCGGCATCCACCCAACGCACAACATAACCAAGGATGCCCTGGGCGTTGTTTTCAATCTCTTCGCGGATGTCTTCAGGCGACCAGTTCTGACCACGGGCCACAGGCACGCTGAGCAGATCAGAGAGCGTGCCACGTGCCCCGCCCTTGATCAGGTCGGCCTGAAGCGCAAAGACATCAACCTTATGGTAATGCGTCGCATGCAAAGTCGCAGCGGTTGGGGATGGCACCCAGGCACAGTTCGCGCCGGATTTCGGATGGCCGATTTTCACATCCAGCATCTCTTTCATCCGGTCCGGCATCGCCCACATGCCTTTGCCGATTTGCGCCTTGCCAGACAGGCCACAGGCCAGACCAATATCTACGTTGCGATCTTCATAAGACGCAATCCAAGGGCTGGCCTTCATGTCACCCTTGCGGATCATTGGGCCCGCTTCCATCGCCGTGTGGATCTCATCGCCGGTGCGATCCAGGAAGCCAGTATTGATGAAAGCAACCCGCGATTTTGCGGCACGGATACATTCTTTCAGGTTGGCGGATGTGCGGCGTTCCTCATCCATGATGCCAATCTTTACGGTGTTCTGTGGCAGGCCCAGGACCTTTTCCACATGGGTGAAAATCCGGTCGGTAAAGGCGACTTCTTCCGGCCCGTGCATCTTTGGCTTCACCACATAAACAGATCCATGAACCGAATTCCCGCCATCGCGCGCCAGATCATGCATGGACCCAAGAACCGTCACCATCGCGTCAAGAAAACCCTCGCCCGCCTCACGACCTTCACTGTCAAGAACCGCCGGGTTGGTCATCAGATGGCCCACATTGCGCACCAGCAAAAGCGCGCGGCCTTTCAGAACCTCTGTCGCGCCACCAGGTGTTGTGATCTCAAGATCAGGGTTCAGAGCACGGGTGAACACTTTGTCACCCTTTTTGATCTCTTCCGTCAGATCACCGCGCATCAGGCCAAGCCAGTTGCCCCAGGCCAGAACCTTGTCTTCCGCATCTACGGCAGCGACGGAATCCTCACAATCCATGATCGCAGACATGGCGCTTTCCATGCGGATGTCAGAAATGCCAGCCGGGTCAGCAGCACCCACAGGGGTGGAAGCATCAATATCAAGGATGATGTGCAAGCCATTGTTTTTCAGAACAATCGCAGAAGGCGCATCCGCCGCGCCAATATAACCCGCATAGCCCGCGCCATCTTTCAGCGCTGGGGTCAGATCCGCACCTGCTTTGATTTCAGATACATCCGCCCAGGACCCGCCCGCCAGTGGCACAGCGTCATCCAGAAACGCTTTGCCCCATGCAATCACACGCCCGCCACGTTCCGCATCATAGCCCTTGCCCGCAGGCAAATCGCCCAGCGCATCGGTGCCATACAGCGCATCATACAGGCTGCCCCAACGGGCATTCGCAGCATTCAGCGCATAGCGCGCATTCATCACCGGCACCACAAGCTGCGCACCTGCGACCTTCGCAATCTCAGGGTCGGTATTGGCAGTTTCAATCGCGAAATCTTCGCCCTCGGGCACCAGATACCCAATCTCACGCAGGAACGCTTCCTGGGCGGCAGGGTCCAGCGCCGCATCGCCTGTTTCTTTATACCAGGCATCAATCTGCCCCTGAATTTCCGCCCGTTTCGCCAGAAGGGCACGGTTTTCATCGCCAAAGCCATTGACCAGGTCTGACATGCCCGCCCAGAAATCATCCGCCGCCACACCAGTACCGGGCAGCGCATTGCCTTCGATAAATTCTACAACCTGGTTGTCGACCTTCAGACCGGATTTCTCGATATATGCAGACATGATGTTTCCTCAGGATTTCACAATTCCCCGAATAGATACGAAAGTTTCCTGCGCGAGACAATCCATTGGTCAGATCACTTTACCAATAACGCAGCGAAAAGCTTTCCTGACGGATTTGATAATATCGTAATGATTACCCCTGCCCCTGCGATAAAAGCCGCTGCCATACCTCGGCAAACAGCCCACCAAAACCCAAGCTTGCAAGAATCACACAGGCGTTAATAGAATGTGATTAATGACGCTGAGACTGAACGCGGCGATCATGGTGCGGAGCACTCTCGCCTCCGGCGTCGACGCAGATTGTTTTGAAAAACTCCGTCGACAATTCAATGAGACCAACATGACACAACCCATCATAACCCCGCTTACACAAGCGTTAGAAGAGGGAATACTGACGCGTAACGAACTGAAATCATTTATGATCAGATCAAATTGGCCAGCTCTAGGCAGGCTGTTAGTCTGGGGCGTCTTACTGGCCGTCACAACATATTTGATCACGCTGACATGGAATTCATTCTGGATCTGGCCCGCAATGTTCCTTCAGGGCGTAATCTTGGTGCATCATTTCTCTTTGCAGCATGAATGCGTGCATTACACTGTCTTCAGAACACGCTGGATGAATGACCTTGCAGGCAATATATGCGGTTTCATCATCATGCTGCCGAACCGGCATTTCCGTTACGAACACTGCGATCACCACACCTATACCCAACTACACGGCGAAGACCCCGAACTGGTTCCGATGCCCGCAAGCTGGACCAGCTATTTATTCTACCTCACCGCTGTCCCCTACTGGAAAACAAAATTCACAGAACTATTCCGCCACTTCATGGGCCAATTAAGCGCGGATGAACTCCGCTTTATTCCCAAGTCTGAGCAAAAAACAATTTTCTGGGAAGCGCGTATCATGATGGTTGGGTATCTGACCATCTTTCTGGCCATGGCAATCACGGGCTGGTGGGGGCTTGTCTGGTATTGGTTTGTGCCCCTTATTTTGGGCGAACCGGTCATGCGCTTTATAAGAATGACAGAACATGTCGGGCGACCGCAGGTGAAACAAATGAGCGACAACACCCGCACCAACATTGTATCGCTTCCATGGCGTTTTTTGTGTTGGAACATGAACTACCACGCTGAACATCATTATGTTTCTTCGGTGCCCTTCCACGCATTGCCCCGATTGCATGAAAAACTAAAGAACCACATCCACGTCGAAAAGAACGGCTATATCGGCGCCCATATCGACATCATGCGGCAATTGCACACAAAGAACGGCCCGGCCTTTCACAAGGAGACACCGGAATGAGCACACGAATAAAGGAATGGAATGACGTCCTTCCAGAGACTGAGCTTGAGAAGAACTGGGTGACACGCGTACAACTCGGACAGCGGCAGCTGGCGATCTACGACACACCAACGGGCCTCTACGCCTCACTGGCACTTTGCAACCACGCAGGCGCGGATCTGTGTGACGGCTATTTTGACGGCCACATCATCGAATGCCCCCTGCATCAGGGTGCATTTGATGTGCGGGATGGCAAAGCCGTCTGTGCCCCGGCCACCCGAAAAATGATGACCTTTGACACCCGTGTCCATGCCGGAATGGTTCAGGTCTTCATATAAGAAACTCAGGGCGTGCAGTTCTCTGGGTTGCGCGCCCCGGAATATACGCTGTCTACCAAGGGGATTGATCCTCTGCATGTATGCATAATGTATGCATAGGATGTGCATGGGTTGTGCATCCCGATATTCCCCCCTTGCCCTGCCCCATGGATGCGCTACAAATTCCGCAACCTTGCAGGAGCACATCATGACCATTCAGGACACCATTTACCTTTCAGATTACACGCCGTTTGGCTTTATCGTGGAAGATGTGCATCTGACATTTAAGCTGGCCCCAACGACAACCCGCGTGATCTCTCGCATTCGGTTTGCGCCCAACCCTGACAGCCCGTCACGTGATTTTTTCCTGCATGGAGAAGGGCTTAATCTTCAATGGGCCAAAGTGGATGGGGCAGATGTGACACCGGAAATCATCAAGGGTGGGCTGCGATGTGACGTGCCGGATGCGGCTTTCACCTGGGAATGTGAGGTAGAGATTGACCCACAAGGCAACACCGCACTTGAGGGGCTTTATATGTCAAACGGCATGTATTGCACACAGTGCGAAGCCGAAGGTTTCCGCAATATCACCTTCTACCCGGATCGCCCGGATGTGATGTCAAAGTTTACCGTTCGAATTGAAGGGGATAGCCCTGTTCTCTTGTCGAACGGCAACCCTGTGGACAGCGGTGATGGCTGGGCCGAATGGCACGATCCATGGCCCAAACCCGCCTATCTTTTTGCCTTGGTCGCCGGTGATCTGCGTAACTTCCCCGGCAGCTTCACAACCATGTCCGGGCGCGATGTGGAACTGAACCTCTGGGTGCGTCCCGGCGATGAGGGGAAATGTGCCTTTGGAATGGAAGCCCTTAAGAAATCAATGACTTGGGATGAAGAAACCTATGGTCGTGAATATGATCTCGACATTTTCAACATCGTTGCCGTGGATGATTTCAACATGGGTGCGATGGAAAACAAAGGGCTGAACATCTTCAATTCTGCCGTGGTTCTCGCCAGCCCTGAGACCTCAACCGACAGTAACTTTGAACGCATCGAAGCGATCATCGCCCATGAATATTTCCACAATTGGACCGGCAACCGCATCACCTGCCGCGACTGGTTTCAGCTGTGCTTGAAGGAAGGCCTGACCGTCTTTCGCGACCAGCAATTCACCGGTGACATGCGCGGCCATGCGGTGAAGCGCATTAACGATGTTGTCACCCTGCGCAGCCGCCAATTTCGCGAAGATTCAGGCCCCCTGGCACATCCCCCGCGCCCGGATCAATTCGTTGAAATCAATAACTTTTACACCGTCACCGTCTATGAAAAAGGCGCAGAGGTGATCAACATGCTGAAGCATCTGGTCGGGGATGACGGCTATAAAAAGGCGCTGGATCTTTACTTTGCGCGTCATGATGGCGATGCGGCCACGATTGAAGACTGGCTGCAGGTTTTCGAAGATGCCACCGGCCGCGACCTAACGCAATTCAAACACTGGTACACGGATGCAGGCACGCCGCATCTGAAGGTGACGGACAACTTCGAAAACGGCACTTACACACTGAATTTCACCCAGGAAACCGCCCCAACACCGGGACAGGATGAAAAACCCGCACGCGTGATCCCGATTGCTGTGGGTCTACTGAACCCGAATGGTGACGAAGTCGTACCAACGCAGATCCTTGAAATGACGGAAGCGGCGCAAAGCTATTCTTTTGAAGGCCTTAACGCTAAACCTGTGCCATCCATCCTGCGCGGGTTTTCAGCCCCAGTGGTGCTGGAACGCGAAACATCTGCCACAGAACAAGCATTCATGCTGGCCCATGACACCGATCCGTTCAACAAATGGGAAGCGGGTCACGCCTTGACGCGCGAAGTGTTGATCAACATGACACAGGGCGGCACGCCGGATCAGGGCCTGCTGGATGGTCTGGCCGCCGTCGCACGCGATCATTCCCTTGATCCGGCCTTCCGTGCCTTGGCGCTGGCCCTCCCCGGACAGGACAATATTGCAAGCACCCTTGCCGCCCGAGACATCACGCCAGACCCCGATAAAATCTGGCGTGCCCTTCAGACCCTGAAACAGGCCGTGGCCCAGCATCTGCAAGATATCTGGCCGCGCCTGCTGGCGGAAATGGCAACGCCGGGCCCCTATTCGCCTGATGCAGAGCCCGCAGGCAAACGCGCTTTGCATGGTGTTGCCCTGTCATATCTGTCTCAGATCGATGGCGGAGCATCGGCGGAAAATGCATATGCTTCAGCCGGAAATATGACCGAACAACTGTCCGCACTTGCCTGCCTATTGTCCGTAGAAAAGGGCCAGGATGAACTGGCAGCTTTCCGAAAACAGTGGCAAAATGATCGTCTTGTGATGGACAAATGGTTCGGCCTGCAGGTCAGTTATGCCAGCCCGCAAACCTGTGTTGAAACCGCACAACGCCTGTCACAGGATGATGATTTCAACTGGAAAAACCCCAACCGTTTCCGCGCAGTCTTTGGAGCCTTGATGATGCATCACGCCGGGTTCCACCGGGCTGACGGGGCCGGGTATGACCTGCTGGCGGACTGGTTGATCAAACTAGACCCGGTCAATGGCCAGATTTCTGCGCGTATGTCCACCGGCTATGAAACCTGGAAACGTTATGATGCAGCGCGTCAGGCAAAAGCCCGTGCGGCGCTGGAACGCATCAATGCAACGCCCGACCTCAGCCGTAATCTGGGCGAGATGGTCACACGTATTCTCGGGGCTTGATCCCTTTTCCGGTCGGCCTTTGGGCCGACCTCAACTTTCCTAAATTAAATGGTGGCTCGATGTTTCGCATATTACTTTTCATCACAGCACTTGCGCCGTCCCTGGCCGTGGCTGCACCCACTATTTCAGACATTCGCAAGGCCTATGCCGATGCAAATATTGCGGTGAATGAACAGGTCATTCCCATAGATGAAGACTTCGCCCAAAATGCCGAGAGCGCTTTTATCTCTTCTGACGCTGTCGCAGCTCTGCGCGGCAATCTAGCCGGGGATACCATCTATGCGTTCCGATACTCTGGCAGCAATTATTACGCGAGCTTCCTTGAGCACGATGACGAAATTATTCTGTCATATTTTTATCTGCCTGTATTCTCTCTAACGGGCTCATCTCCGCCGGAAAGCTTTGTGGAAATCTCAACGAAAGTGACGTCGGCAATGACCGATGGCCTGATGGGCGAGGACGATATCAGCGCTCTGATAGGGGCATCCGTTGGCGAAGCACACGCTTATTCAGCCGGAACATCGACGGAACCACACCCTGGCGTCATCCACCGGAACGGACCCGGATATCAGTTAACAGCACACGCCTTGGTCCCTGACTGGATCACAGTGACCACCAGCCGACTGAACGAATGCCCATATGTAAGCAACGCACTCGGATGGTTAGGACAATATATCTGTGCGGCCGCCGGAGATTGAAGCCACACGCTTAGGGGGAAATTCTACATCAAACTCCCCTTAGAGGAATCGCACCGATCGATTAAACAACCTTATACGAGTGAAAACCATACCAGTTAGTGAGAGCCCGGTGCGTTACTTAGTTTTAACTGCAGGGGCAGGTCTGTCACTTTTAACAGCCTGCCAGACCAGTCAGACATCCACTCCTCTGCCAGGTGGCACAGAATTTCGCTGTGCTGCGGGAGAATTACAGGGATTGGTTGGTCAGCCGGAAACGGTTCTGGAGAGTATGAGTTTCGGGCCCTCCGTCTGGCTACGTGTCCTGCATCCGGACGATGCCATGACCCTAGATTATCAGGTCAATCGAACGAACATTGCGATTGCAGAAAATGGGATAATATCCGATATTCATTGTAGTTAGTACCAGTCACAACCGGATTTCCCAATGCCAATTATTCTTGCCCTAATTTCTGCTGCCGCGGTGGCTTACTTCTGGATGAACCGCGCGCGCAATGCCGCTGACCTAGCCGGGGATCTGGTCAATGCCGCCAATGATGTACGTTTGGCCGCGCGCCGTTTTGGTTTTAAGCGTCGCGCCAATATTCATCCGGTTGAGGCAATCGAAGATGCAGATGTCGCAGTCGGTGCCCTAGCTGTGGCTTTTCTTGAACTTGATGACCTGCCGACGGCAGATCAGCGCAACGTGCTGGAAGACAGTCTGGCAAAAACCCTAACTCTGCCGACAAAAGATGCAAGTGAACTGACCGTTCTCGGACATTGGTTTGTTACGGAATGTGGTACGCCCAGTCAGGCCGTTGCCCGTATTTCACGCAAGCTATATAAACTGAACGGTGCAGATAGTTTCGAGCCACTGGTACAAGTTCTGGGCGACATTGCGGCGGCCGGAAATGGTTTAAGCGAAAGCCAAAAAGACGCGCTTGAAGATGTCAAACGCGCCTTTCGGATCCGGTAATATCGATTGCAGAGCAGGTTACTGCTGGCAATACGGCTGTGCGCGGCTCCAGCTGATCATATCGTTGCGTTTGCGTTCGGAATGAAACGGGCCCCAGTCTGCCGCCACACCGCGCCAGCCTTCGGACACAACCCCATCGCGTACTGCGGTATGGGCAATGATACGAATGGCACAGGACAGATTGGCCTCGCCGTTTTTCAGGGCCTCGCCACTGCGCGCCTCGCAGCCATATCCACGCGCAGTTGCAGGTGCGATCTGGACAAGACCAAACCATTTTCCGCCGCCCCCCACAGCCCGTGGGTTCCAGGTGCTTTCATGTTTCGACAATGTGGATAAAAGCCCCGCCCAAAAGGCTGCGCGCCCTTCGCGTGATTGCCCTTCATATCCCGGGCACCATGTTTCCGTGTCACGCGGCACCAATTGTGTCAGAGCCTGCCCGTGGCTGTTGATGGCGTCTAGCGTGGCACTGGTCCAGGCACTGCCTTGTGGCAGATGCCCCCAACGCAGATCAGGTATTTCCCCCGGCGCCATACGTGAGACTTCACCTGCATCATCATTGCCACCACCACAGGCCGCAAGCACCAGACAAACCGCCATATATTTCAGACCGCGCATCACAATCCCCCTTTTTCAGCTGTCACAACCTCGCCTGCCCGTTCACAACACACAAGTCTCAATTCGCGCCCATCCCATTCTGCGCAACCTCTTGCCCCCCAGACAATGCTGTCATAGAAGAAGCGTAACGTATTAAGAGGCCCGGACCGAATGCTTGATCTTACCTATACAGCCCCGAAACCCAAAGTCATCAGCGGCATGCGCGACGATTGGGAACTTGTGATCGGGATGGAAATCCACGCGCAAATAAGCAGCGAAGCAAAGCTGTTTTCCGGTGCGTCTACCAAATTCGGCAATGAACCAAATTCCAACGTGGCTTTTGTTGACGCCGCCATGCCCGGCATGCTGCCTGTGATCAACGAATACTGCATTGAACAGGCGGTGCGTACAGGCCTTGGTTTGAAAGCTGAAATCAACCTGTTTTCCGCCTTTGACCGTAAGAACTATTTCTACCCGGATCTTCCGCAGGGTTATCAGATTTCTCAGCTGTATCACCCGATTGTGGGCGAAGGCGAAGTTCTGGTGGAACTGGAAGAAGGTGTGGCGCGCAACGTGCGCATTGAACGCATCCACATGGAACAGGACGCCGGTAAATCCATCCACGACATGGACCCGACCATGTCTTTCGTCGACCTGAACCGCACGGGCGTTGCCCTGATGGAAATCGTGTCGCGCCCAGATATCCGAAGCCCGGAAGAAGCCGCTGCATTTGTTGGCAAACTGCGCCAGATCCTGCGTTACCTTGGCACCTGTGATGGCAACATGCAAAATGGCAACATGCGCGCAGACGTGAACGTTTCTGTCTGTAAGCCCGGCCAGTATGAGAAATTCATGGAAACCGGTGATTTTGGTCATCTCGGCACCCGCTGTGAGATCAAAAACATGAATTCTATGCGGTTCATTCAAGCGGCGATCATGGTCGAAGCAAACCGTCAGATTGCGATTATCGAAGATGGCGGCAAGATCGATCAGGAAACACGTTTGTATGATCCGGACAAGAACGAAACCCGGTCTATGCGTTCCAAGGAAGAAGCACATGACTACCGGTATTTCCCCTGCCCTGATCTGCTGCCTTTGGAAATTGAACAGGGTTGGGTAGATGACATCGCGGCAACCTTGCCAGAACTGCCTGACGATAAGAAATCCCGTTTCATGGGTGATTTCGGCCTGTCTGACTATGATGCGTCCGTGTTGACTGCCGAAGTTGAAAACGCCGATTTCTTCGAAGAAGTCGCCAAAGCCGGTGACGGTAAACTGGCGGCGAACTGGGTGATCAACGAATTGTTTGGCCGCTTAAAGAAAGACGATAAAACCATCCAGGACAGCCCGGTGAACCCGACCCAGCTGGGCGGTATTATTGCCCTGATCAAAAAAGGTGATATTTCCGGCAAGATCGCTAAGGATCTGTTTGAAATCGTCTATACCGAAGGCGGCGATCCGGCAGAGATCGTAGAAGCCCGTGGCATGAAGCAAGTGACCGACACTGGCGCGATTGAAACGGCTGTAGATGAAATCATTGCAGCGAATCCTGCCCAGGTAGAGAAAGCCAAAGCCAACCCGAAACTGGCAGGCTGGTTTGTAGGTCAGGTCATGAAGGCCACCGGAGGCAAAGCTAACCCAGCGGTCGTCAACCAGATGGTCAGCGCCAAACTTGGCCTGTAACTATCTGTAAAAAGATGATTTATTAAAAAGCGTCGCAATGAATTGCGGCGCTTTTTTTGTTTGAAACACCACTCAAAACTAAACTGAATAGTTCAGTATTATACTTTTACCATCCAATATAAACTGCTAAAGTACCATAGCACGGTGACGGACAGGTCACCGCGCGTTTCGATGACTATCGGATGTGTGGAAATAGTGAGTAATAACACCTGGAAAAACGATCCGACGGCTGAACGCCACCGGAACGAATTGATTGATCGTCTGTATGAAGTGGCCATGGATCCCGGCCGCGCAGCAGAGATGCTTGAACAATGGGAAGCATTGGTCAATCCATTGCGCGATGCCGCAGATGAACATGACGTGGTCCTGTTGAATGACAGCGCGATGGAAGAACATATCTCTCGCGCAGATCGTTTTCTTGATCGCTATGCCAATACGCTTGAACCACCCAGCGAACGAATGGCATTGATTGATTCTTTTGACATGGCCGCCGCATTTCTGGTTGAAAGCGATCTGACGGTTGGAGCACTGAACGCCGGTGCCCGTGCAGCATTGCAGATCTCGGAAGGCGCACCGGTTACCACCCTGCCCGTAGATGCAGAAGATCTGCCCAGTCTGGTTCGGCAAATGCGTGATATGCTTCAGGAACGGGGGCCAACCATGTCTTTGTTCCGGGTCCGCGCTGTTGATTGCGGACATTTCATCATTTTCCGCATCCGTCACCGCATTTTGCGCGATGGTGCACAGGCGCTGATCGTTGCGACATCTGAACTGGCCTGGCCGCCTGAATTTGACAGCATCCTGATGGAAGCTTTTAATTTCACCCAGACCGAAGTCGATATCGTGCGTATGCTGATCGAATGCTGTTCGGTGAAAGACATTGCCGAACAACGTGGTCGATCAGTCGACACCATCCGGGCACAGATCAAATCGATCCTCGCCAAGACAGAAACACGTTCACAGGTTGAACTGATCCGTCTTGTCTTATCGATGATGGATATGACAGGATTTGCGGTCGCGGGCCCGGCAACGACCGAAGCCTGGAGCCGCGGATATTCCCAGAACGCATCCCCCAGCGGCGCAGCGAAGTTACATACAACCTATGCCCCGGATGGGCGGCGTCTGGATTATCTGACCTGGGGCGACCCCAACGGACGCCCTGTTGTGCTGTTACATGTGGAAATCGGGATGTCCCGCTGGCCCCGAAGTGGCGAGCAGGCTGCAGGAAAAGCTGGCATCAAGATCATTACCCCAATCCGCGCGGGATATGGTGACAGTTCCCCCCTGCCCGCCAAAAGCGATTTCACCAAAGGTGTGATCGACGACATTATGCATGTCCTGAAAGCTGAAAATGTGAAAACCTGCACAGTTGTGTCGCTGTGTGCGGATGTGCGCTTTGCAGCCCATATCGAAAAATACTATCCCGGTGTGATGACCGGGCTGATCGCCGTTGCTGGTACCCCGCCACCAGATTCACCAAGTGAATATGATCACATGGATCTGTGGCAGCGCTTTCTACTGGTCTGCGCCCGTTATACGCCACACCTGCTGACCTTCACTGTCAAAGCCGGTTTTCTTATGGCGCGCAAATACGGCCAGCGTAAGTTTCTGAAACATGTTTACGGCAAATCACAGGCAGACATTGATCAATTCAATGATCCCGAGATCTGGGAAGCTGTGACCACAGGCATTCAAATCTGCCTGTCCGACACCCATTCCGCCCATAAAGCCTTCACCCGTACAATTTCCGAGGAAATTAAGGGATGGCATGCAGAATTCAGCGCGCTTGAAAACCAAGTTCCAGTGCATTTCATCAATGGTACGATGGATGCGCAGGCGACAATGGAAATCATCGAACCCTTCTTTCACAACCACCCTTGGGTCACCTATGAACTGATCGAAGGCGCGGGCCAGCTGTTGATCTACAGCCACTGGGATAAAGTTCTCAAAAAAGTTAACCAATTTTAGCAAATTCGAAGGATTTACCCCAATTGGGGTATGCGACTCGACGTAGCGTCATGGCATTGTTGTAATCACAGTAGCGGTGAGTGTTGCCAGTACTGCGTTAACGAGTGAAATCATCAGATTGCAGTTGTGCCTGTGTTTTTGGGTGCTGCCGCCTTTTGTTTGTTATCCACTGACAAGACCCTGTCCGGTCTTTGCGACTTCGGATTTTCAGTTCCCCACACAACTGATTTCCGAAGTCGCGTCAGTAACCCGAGTTTTCCAAACACCATCATGCGGTCTGGACGCAACACCTGCGGTCTCTGCATCCGAAATAATCAGTTTCCTTAGACAGCCCACCCTGGTCTGTGATAGCTGCAGCTGGCTTGCCACTGCCGGAGAAACCAATGTCTGCGTTTGAATATAAAGTCGTCCCTGCGCCCCTGAAGGGCAAGAAGGTTAAAGGTGCCCGCGGCACCGAAGCCCGATTCGCCGCTGCCCTGGCTGAAGTCATGAATGAAATGGGTACTGAAGGCTGGGAATATCAGCGCAGCGACACATTGCCCTGCGAAAGCCGCAGCGCAATGGGCAAAAAATCCACGCAATATATGAATATGCTGGTGTTTCGTCGTGAAACCGACACCGCGCAGACCGAAGACACGCCTGCTGCCGTGGAAATCGCTGACACCCCAGTCCTGCGCCGCGTTGCCCCGCCTGTCCAGCACCCTGAAAGCGAAGAGATCACTGCAGACGATGCAATCGATGATGTAGAAGACGTTGCAGATCAGGCAATAGAAGACGTCCGCGTGGATGAAAAACCTCGGGCGGCCTCATAGCTGCCTGCAGCATCCCCAGTCAAAACGATGACCCGGTGCGAACAGCCCCGGGTCATTTGCATTATGGAGCACTGATATCCAACGCCAGCGCATGGATACGACCGATCAGGTCGGGGCCAAGTGCCTTATGGACGGCTCGATGACGGGCAATGCGGGTCTGGCCTTCAAATGCTGCAGCCGAGATCGCAACACGAAAATGACTCTCCCCACTGCCATCATCCCCGGCGTGCCCCTGATGCAGGTTGCTTTCATTGACCACTTCAAGGCTCTTTGGGGCAAAAGCCGCCTCAAGCTTTGTACGAATTTCATCAGTTACCATCATTTTTTCATTCAGCCCCTTCAATCCTGCTGAGTTTGGTCTAAACTCTCTCGTCCGAGTCGGAAAGGCGGCGGCAACAGGAAATACCGCTGCAAGAAGGAATACTGGCCATGAAAAAAGACGATCCATTTGGCTTCGATATGTCGGTGAGCACGGCAAAAAAGAAAAATCCACGTGGCAAACGGGGCATGTCTGGCGCGTTTGAAACGTCTCAGCGGGTGTGTGAACACGAAGGCTGCAAAGAAAGCGGCCAATATCGTGCACCACGCTCTCCCGATCACCTGGATGAGTATCTGTGGTTCTGCAAAGATCACGTCAAAGAATTCAATCTGAAGTGGAACTTCTTTAACGGAGCCACCGAGGAAGAAATCGACGAACAGATCCAATCTGATCGTGTGGGTGGTCGTCCGACCAAACCGATACGTAAATCAGATGAACAGCGCGCATGGGAACGCCTTGGCGTGGATGACCCCCATCAGGTTCTGGGTGAAAATGCCACCCGTAACCCGGGCAAATCCATTACCGGCAGCACCCGTAAGCTGCCCCCAAGCGAACGTCGCGCAGTTGAAGTTTTGGAGGCCAAAGATCACTGGACCAAGGCCGAAATTCGCAAGGCTTATAAGAAACTGATCAAAATCCTGCACCCAGATCTGAACGGCGGGGATCGTTCCGATGAAGAACGCCTGCAAGAAGTTGTCTGGGCCTGGGATACCATCAAGGCCAGTCGCAGCTTTAAAGAATAAACGAATAAGGGCGCCTGTTCATAAACACAGGCGCCCTTATTTTTGTTAGTCGGGTATTCCGTTAATCAGCGATTTCAATCACCAAATTGATCTGTGCGCTGATCTCTTGTTCACCTGCGGCCATAGGGACCCCGGCAGAGGCAGCCATTTCCATACGCATCATCGGATAAGCACCGCCACCACTGCTTTGTGGTTCGGAAATACGCAGAACGTCACCAGTTTCTACGCCTGCAGCCAAGGCATAAAGCGCTGCCTTTTCCAATGCATCCGCAACCGCCAGCCGGCGGGCTTCGTCCAGATGCGGTTTCATATCCTGCACGCTGAACTGCACCCCGTGCAACTGGTTCGCCCCCGAAGACACCAGTTGGTCCAAAATTTGTGGCGCGCTGTCCAGATCCCGCAAACGGATCGTCAGCATATTGGTCGCGATATATCCTGCGATTTGGGGCGGCTGGCCATTGTTGCTATGAACATAGTCTGTGCGCAGGTTTAGCTGGCTGGTTTGCGTATCTCGGGGTTCCACACCTGCATTGGCGGCGATTTCCATCAGTGCGGTCATCTTTTCAGATGTACCCGCCATCGCATTTGCTGCATTGGGCCCGCGGGTTTCCACACCGATCGTCACCACGGCCATATCCGGCGTCACGGCAACTTGACCGGACCCCTGCACAGTGATTGCCCGGCTGTGCAGTGCGGCCCCCTCCGCCATAACCACGTTGCCCATCAGACAAATTGCCGTTGTCATCGCTGTCAAAAATCGCATTTGAATTCCTTTCAATTCTGCTTTCCTAAACTTATGACGCATGCCACCGCCTATTTCCTGGCATTTTCCTGGCCCTACCTTTCACCTGGCGGATTTCTGCGATAGGACAGAGACAGATATTTCTGCTGACCATTGGACAAGACGCCCTATGACACCCGGATTTGCACTTAATCTGACCCATGAAGGCATTGGCCTACTGTGGCATTCTCCTGATGGTTGGCAAAATTTGGGCGATGCCCGCTTGGATGATCCCGGACTTGAGGACAGGTTGCGTGAAATGCGCGATTTGGCGCTGGCCCAGGAAACGGAAGCCCTACTGTGCAAACTGATCATTCCAAATTCAGAGATTCTTTATCTCGAATGTGACATTGCTGATAATGCACAGGAACGCGAAACCGCAGAGGCAGCCCTAGCAGGACGCACCCCGTATGAATTGGATGATCTCAAAATTGATTGGGTCCGTCAGGGCACACGCCTGCAGATTGCTGCTGTGGCCTGTGAGACGCTAACCGAAGCTGAAAGCTTTGCAACGGAACATCAGTTTAATCCGGTGACCTTCTGTGCATCTCCGGAAAATGATGCCATTTTCATGGGCGAGCCATCTTTTGGGGAAACATCTGTAGCCCGAGATATTCTGACTGCTGTTGGGGCAAAGGAAATACCTGTTGTCGCCTCTAAAAAGCCAGTCAAAGGCGTTGATCCTTTCAAAGACGTTGATCCTTCCGCGCAGCCAATGGCTGAAACCCCGATCGTAGAGGTTTCAGATGGGGCACCAGAGATGTCCCCTGCCCAGGCTCCGCAGCCTGAAGCACCATCCTTGAAGGAAACAGTTGAAGATGTCCCCGTCATGGCCCCGGCCATCGATAAGACCGAGACGCAGGAGGATCTGTCCGATGTGGCATCTGAAGAGGTTTCACGGTCTGAGACAATCGAAGTCTCCCCGATTGCGGCGTCCGAAACGCTGGCCCCGGCTGACGAAAAGAAAAAGCCCGTTGTTGCCATTCTGTTATCTGGCGTGGCCGCTGTCGCGCTTGGCGTTGGCTTTGCGCTCTGGCAGTCCCAACCAGAAACAAGCCCAGATCCTGCGGCTATTGCCAATACAGGTGTAAGCGCGCCGGAGGACACCAACCCACCCCCTTCCCCCGAGCCTGTCCGACAGCCCCTGCCAAGCCAAGAGGATGCCGAGGCGTTTTACGCCGGTACCGATATCTGGCTTTTGCCGCCGGACGTAGGGCAGTATGACGATGGCACATCTTCTGCGCCAACCGCCCCCAACCGCGAAGCGGCAGGCAGTTCATCTATTATCCGGGCCTATATCCCATCGCATGACCCTGCCCTATTGTCTCTGGATGCGCTGGCTCTGCCCTTGTTGAATACGTCCTCTGCAAATCAGTCCCTGCCAGATATTTCAGAACCCGCCCCTGCCGGCACAGTGTTTGCACTCAACTCTCTTGGCCTTGTGGTGCCGACACCAGAAGGCACGACCACCCCTGATGGTATACGCCTGTTTGCCGGGCGTCCGGATTTCCTGACACCGCCACGTCCGCCCGAGGCCGCAGAAGCGCAGGAAGAAATCGTTGCAGAAGACACCGTGGATCTGTCTGAACTGCGCCCGGTGCTACGTCCGGGAAACCTGGCCGAGATACATGAGCGCAATGTCTATGGTGGCCTGACAAGAGCAGAACTTGCGGCCATTCGCCCGGTATTGCGTCCTGAATCCGCCCAAAGCGCGCCCGAAGTTGACACGACACCCACTGAATATGCTGTTGCGGTTTCTTTGGTGCCATCTGCCCGGCCTGCAAATTTTCAGGAAACGGTCACCGCAGCATTGGAGGCCCGCACAAGAACGACACGCAGCCAATCTTCTGGCAGCAGCACATCGGCGAGCGCATCAAATTCATCCGCCCGCAGCACCGCCCCAACAATTCCGACACGGGCATCGGTTGCACGCAACGCCACAATCAACAACGCAATTCGCCTGAACAGGCTTTCTCTGGTTGGCGTGTATAAGACAGGCAACACCCGCCGCGCCCTGATGCGCACTCGCAATGGCCGTTACAGACGGGTGGAAGTCGGGGACCGGATCGATGGCGGACGAATTGCCGCAATCGGAAACAGCAGCATTCAATATGTCAAAGGCAGCCGCAACGTTACAATGGAAGTGCCCGGATCCTGACCCCGAGAACTGCCGCAAATGCACCTGAAAGCAGACGCAATCGGACCTGCAATCTGCAATTTTGTGATGTATCCGAATATCGTGTGTCGCAACCCTTGCGTATGCTCTGATTTTGAGGCACCAAAGCGGCGACGCGATACGCGCACAGGCGCAAAATACACGGAAACAGGCCTTTATGGCCAGAGACACCCCCGTGTCGGACCGAACTGGTCTGACGGATGCGGGACAGGCGATGACCACAGAGACGGATACGATTATGACAGCTGATGTAAAACCCACCGAAGAAATTTCCGTACGCGAAGTTTTTGGCATTGATACAGATATGGTTGTTAAAGGCTTTGCCGAACGCGGCGACCGAGTCCCTGAAATCGATCCGACCTATAAGTTTGACCCTGACACCACCTTGGCCATTTTGGCGGGTTTTGCTTACAATCGTCGCGTGATGATCCAAGGCTATCACGGCACAGGTAAATCGACCCACATCGAACAAGTTGCGGCGCGTCTCAACTGGCCCTCTGTGCGTGTGAACCTCGACAGCCACATCTCTCGTATTGATCTGATCGGTAAAGACGCCATCAAACTGGTCGACGGCAAACAGGTCACGGAATTCCACGAAGGCATTCTGCCATGGGCGCTGCGCAACAATGTTGCCATCGTGTTTGACGAATATGATGCGGGCCGTGCGGATGTGATGTTCGTGATCCAGCGTGTTCTGGAAACCGATGGTAAACTGACGCTGCTTGATCAGAACGAAATCATCACACCAAACCCGAACTTCCGCTTGTTCGCGACCGCGAACACTGTTGGTCTGGGCGACACAACCGGCCTGTACCACGGCACACAGCAGATCAACCAAGCGCAGATGGACCGTTGGTCCTTGGTTGCGACACTGAACTATCTGTCTCACGACGCCGAAGCCAATATCGTTGTTGCGAAGAACCCTGTCTACAACACCGAAGCCGGACGTAAAACCGTATCGCAGATGGTGACAGTTGCCGAACTGACCCGTACGGCGTTTATGAACGGCGATCTCTCCACCGTGATGAGCCCACGCACCGTGATCAACTGGGCCCAGAACGCCCAGATTTTCCG
>NZ_JBMYXF010000042.1:0-26925 GCF_049608145.1 Halocynthiibacter sp. | reverse complement strand
GTACCTGCGACGTCTGGCTTGCAAGACAGCCGGAACAGCGATGAACACAGCCAGCAAGAATATACAGTGCAGGACGATGGCGCAATTTCGATCCCGGATATCGGGCGTATTGAAATCGCCGGAATGACCCTTGAAAATGCAGAAGCAGCCATATTCCAAAACTTCCTTGAACAGCAGGCCGATCCAGTTTTCGGGCTTGAAATCTCAGCCTTTAATTCCGCCCGTATCACGATATCCGGCGCAGTGGCCCAGCCCGGCATTTCCACACTTGGCCTGACCCCCGTATATCTGCGCGAAGCTCTCAGCGAAGCTGGCGGATTACAGCTATCTGATCCCGACAGCGCGACAATTCGACTGCACCGTGCTGGAAAAATGTACCGGATCCCGGTGTCAGAATATATGGTGCAACCCGATGTTCAAAACTTGCGCATGGTTGCCGGAGACGCCATTTATGCAGATGCAGGCTATGATCAAGACCAAGCCCGGATCTTTTTTGAAGAACAAATTCAGATCGCCAATCTGCGCCAGAACGCCCGCCGGGACGCCTTAAATGCCCTGTCAGAAGAACTGGCCATCACCCGTGTAAACCTTGAAGAACAACGCAGCAATTTTGAGGCCCGACAAACCCTTGGAAACAGCGAACGGGACTATGTTTATCTCACGGGCGAAGTGGCACAACAGGGCCGATACCCCTTGCCCTTTGGCAGGAAAGGGACTCTGGCAGATGCCATATTTGAGGGGGCTTCAGGGCTGCCCACAGAAACGGCGAACCTGCGCCAGATCTATGTTCTGCGTGCTTCCACCGGTGACGTTGAATTTGACACGATTACGGCCTGGCATCTGGATGCGGGCAACGCTGTCAATCTTCTGCTTGCCACACGCTTCACGCTGGCCCCAAATGATATCATCTTCGTTGCGGAACAACCCATCACACGCTGGGGGCGCGTCGTGCGGCAAATCTCTCCATCCCTTATCACAACACCCATCACCGAAGTGTCAAACTAACCACCGAACGTGAAGTTAACAAATTTCAAAATGGTTTAAATCATCTTCCTTCCTGTGCGGAGATCAGCTTCGCCCATGAATTCAGGAGAGTGACATGACCAACCCATTTGAAGGCCGCGCGCCAAATCTTGCCGGCCCCGCCCGTGACATGCTGCCCATCACACCGTCTGACAGCGCCGATCTGGCAAGTGTATGCATCGGGCTATACGCAGAAGGTGCCGGCAGTATCGTTTTCACCAGTGAAACCGGCGAAATCCGTACCATCAACGTGCCTGATTTTTCCATCATCCCGGTGGCGATACGCCGCCTTCATGCCACGGGCACAAGCGCCACAGGCCTGCATGGTTTTTCTGTCTGATGCGTGTTTCCGGAAACCAGGGACGGCGATCAGTGCAGGTTTCTCAGGCTTCTGGAGCCTGGCACGACGTCTATACACAGGGGCTTGATATTGCGCCCCCTTCCCTCGTGCTCGACTTTGAGCGCGGGGTGTATCGCAATACAGCAAGCGGCCCGGCGGGCAGCTTTGCGACCATTGTTACCTTTAGTCGTGCTTCGGGCAAGACCGTGACAGATGTTAATGGCAATCCCAATGCGCTGTCCGCGAATGAACCCGGTTTCGACTGGAGCAGTGGACGCCGCGGCCTGCACATCTCATCAGGTACCGGTGGTGATGCCGCTGATATTGTCAACGTTCCCACCGGAAGCTGGTGGACAGGCGGTGCCGGCACATTTGTTCTTGATGCTACGTTGCTGGCAAATAACGGCAGTTTTGACCGGTTGCTAGATCTGAACGATGGATCAAACAATGAACGGATCTCTGTGTTTTACAACGCAGGAGCCGGACAACTGGCCAGTGTCATCCGGGCGGGGGGATCCAGCCAGGCCGCTCTTGTCGGCGGGGCAACAGCCGTGACGCTGCCCCAAGCCATCAAAACCGCTGTAGCCTTTGACACCAATGATTTCAGGTTTCAAAGAAACGGCGGGCCAGTTCTCAGTGACGGATCCGGTGTATTGCCGGGGCCTGTAACACAAGTTAACCTTGGGGCGTCTTTCAACGGCAACAGATGCGAAATCATAATTCACAGCCTTCTGTATTTTCCCCAGAGCCTGTCGAATCCACAGCTCTCAGATCTAACCAGCTGAAACATACGCACAAAATCACTTCTGGCGGGCCCTCACAGCCCAAAATTCTCTCTACCCCGGCACCGCCAGAAGCCTATCAAGCCAGAAAAACTCCGAAATCGTCAGTTTTTTTTCTTACCTGAAAATACAACCTATGGTATATTTCAGGCAGGAGATATGTTATGTCGAAAATTGCCTCAGTTGATTATTGGCGCTGGACTGCACGCGGGGATCTGGGGCGTTTGCCTGCTGTCTTTGGTCCGGTTGAACGCTTTAAACGCAGCTTTAACCCCGCCTATCGAAACCTCGCCGTCGGCAACCAGACAGATCTTGTGATAGAAGGCTACCCTCGCTGCGGAAATACATTTGCAGCCCAAGCCTTTCAGTTGTTATCACCCCAAGCCCGGATTGCACATCGTTGCCATTCTTTCACCCAAGTGTCACAGGCCGCAGATCGGAACATTCCCTGTCTCATCCTGATCCGGCGCCCACTTGATTGCATCATCTCCGCATGGATGCACGCAGATGGCAAACTTTCCTTTCCATTTCTGGCGCGGCATTACATTCGGTTTTACCGGTCATGTTGGTCCGCGCGTCAGCATTTCCTTGTCTCCGATTTTGAAACCACCACACGCGCGTTCGGCAAAGTCATTCAGTCCGTGAACAGCCGCTGGGATACCCAAATTTCCGATCCCAAAAATCTTGTCAACCAACCCGATTTTTCCAAAAATATCTTCGCCGCAGTCGATCAGTTTTATAAAACATCTCGACGTCGTGAAGACATCAAGGAAGAACATATTTCACGACCATCAGAGGACCGTGAAAAGCAAAAACAAATCCTGCACCTTCAGGCCGACGATGAAATTCCTATGTTACTGCGCAGCAAATGCGAGGCCTGGTATCAAACCTATAAATCACGTTCGATCTGAATGATCCGCCTGCACCCATTTCTGATTTTTCCTATTTGCTTTACGGTCATTTACACCGGGTTTTCCGCCCGAATCCTGCCCCTGGAAAAAGCTCTGACAGGCGGCTGCTTCATTCTGATTATATGCTTCGCGGCTGGCTTGCCAAAGCGCGGCGCAATCCCCACCTGGTGCGCCTTGACAGCCATCCATAGTGCGATGTTGTTCTTGCCCCTGCTGCACTACGATACAATCCGTCTGCCCTGGGTCCTCAGTTCATTTGTGACCTACAGCTCGGTCGCGGCATTCAGCGTATTTGCCCTAAAGCTGAGCGATCAGGGCAACGTAACTTTCTTCCGATATTACCTCGCCAGCCTCGCCCTCGCCATGATCTGCGCCCCTGTCGCCCTGTTCCTATTCAACGCCCCCCGATTTGAGCCACCCGCATTTTTCCTGATCGCCTTTGTTCTGGTCTGGTTTGCACATATCCGGGGACGGAAAGCCGTGCTGGCACTGGTCATAATACTGGCGCTGGCTTTTGCCTCTCAGGTGCGCATCAATCTATTGATCTGTTTGGGATTTGTCGGAGTTTTGTCAATAACCAGGATTAGACATCCCCGAACCCGTCTCATGCTTCTAACGCTGACTGGGATCACCTTCATGTGGTTTATCCCGTCCCTTCCCTATCTGTCCGAAGGCCATCTCCCGGGCCTGCGGCGATTGTCTAAAATCATGACAATCGACGGATTTTACACCGAAGTGATCCTGCGGCGCAGCCTAGAACTGCATGCCGCCTGGGGTGCCTTCACCTCTGCAAGCCCCTTCGAAATCCTGTTTGGCCACGGACATGGTGCCAGCTATCCTGCCCGTCTTTTACTGATGGACCTCAGCGCAGAACATGGGTCTGTCGCCTGGCGCTTCACGGATAACTCTGATGCTTTTGTGCTGCATTTTGGTCCCATGCGGCTGCTGTATCGCACAGGCATTCTAGGCCTTCTGTTGTTCACGATCCCTGTCATACTTGCCGCCTGGCATGGGTTTCAATTTCTGGCCAATCCACGCAACCCAGCCAGCGCCACTGAATTTTGGATGCACGTCTGCAGTCTTGCCGCGCTGATGTGGCTTGGGAAATTTATGATTTCACCCGCGGAAACAGACATTGGTTTTTGCATTTCCGTCGGCGGCAGTCTGGCCCTTGCCCATAAGACCCGGCAAGGTAATTACCCGATATTCAATCATAACCAAACGCCGCAATCGAAGGTTCTAGCCAGGTCTCAACCGTCTTGACCTGCGCTGCTGTCAGGCCATTGCTCCAACCTCCGGACAGGCCTTTTCGAAACGTATGTGATTTTTGTGGATCAGCTGCCTGAACCATGTGCCGAACAACCTTTTCGCTATCGGGAAAATCCATCCCCCAAGACCCGAATTCGTTAACAATACGCTGGCACGTTTCCCCACGCGACGGCCCAATCAGATCTTCAAAACGGATCACAACGGTTCCCGGTGCGTGCATCCATCCTGCGTATGCCAAAAAACGTTGGTTACAATCCGGAAACCCTGCGTCCAAACCTTTCAACGCCAGCTTCAACCGGTCTCCGAATTCTGGCAATCGCGCAAAATGACGGTGCATCCGGTGCCAACGGTTCATCCCGGTCAGATAGTGCAATTCTGACATCAGAACATCCCTTGGATCACGGCACAGAAATAACGACAGAAACTGCTTTTCCCGTACGACTGCCTCAGCGCCATCAGAATGATATAGATGCGCACCGATACATTCCCCGGGCAGAATACGCCCCAGTTTTCGGGTCGTTGCCGCAGGCCCCCGCAGGCGCTGTGTCAGGGATGGGCTGGATGCAAAAAAACCACCCCGGTAATGCAAACCCGGGATCGCGCGCACCAGCTGCAACAACAGGTGTGTCCCGCTTTTGGGCAATGAATTCACAAGAACAGACGGCGGGTCATCACAATGTTTACGCCTAAAACGAAGGCGCGCCATGGCGTCCAGCCGAAACATAAATGCACTGCCTTTCCGCAATACAGCGCTTCGCCGGATCGGCGGTTTCTCAAGCCATTGATCGGTTCTCATCCCACAAGGATACACAACCATAGGATGCAATTCAAGATTTCCTCAGAACGCAATAATATGCTCTGTGGTTCGCCCCTATTTTGTGTCGCGCGAGGCTTTTTCTTCCTTCGACAGCTTCACACCCCAGGTGTTCTTACTGATGCCGAGATCGGCTGGCAAAGGTTTGGTTTTACCCTGTTTAACAGTGCCGCCTTTGTTCAGGAATTCCTGAATGAGAGCATCATCTGTGGTGGGTTTGGGGACTTGTTTCATCGCTGCGGCCTTTCGTGGTTACGCGTGGCGCCTGAGATTGGTCTTAGGCGTAACTTAGCAGGGATGTGCGGGAAAGGAAGGGCTTAGTCTTGTGAAGCATAAATTGTCTGAGCAAAGCTCAGACAGCGCCCGAACCGCCCCCACGGGCGGGCGCTTTGCTTTCCGCCCTCGGTTCGGACGCGGTGGCGACATGAACAAGGAAATTCATTTGTTCGGATAAACAATATCACTGGTGGCAAAATAGAATTCAGTTAAAAATTCACCCAATGCCTCACTTTTCAGAAGCAGATGCGTACTATCCACCTCTGGTGTCTTCCCCGACACCCTCTGATCCCAGAACTCAAACACAAACCCATCGTTGATTTTTACTTTTCCATGGCTCAACGCATTTCGCATTAACTTCAATTTGACCTCGCAAGTTCCAGGAGCACGTGGACCTTCCAATTGAAAATCCGACAAAAGCTTACTGACACGACTATTCGACACAATTGCCTTCACCTGATCTTCGGTTAGACTTTCCCACAACCACACCAATGTCAGATAAGCCATCGAAAAATGTACCGATTGATTTAACGTAGACGGTGCAGGAGGAAATGCCGAGATCGTTTGGCTTGCGCAAAGATCAATCAAAACCTGAAATGGGCCACTCGGTGAGTTTTTGGCATTGCGCTGCAGTCCCTCTAAAACCTTCGCATTAAATTGGGCGAGTTGTACAACATGGAACCGTTGTTTCAGGTCCTGAAATTTGTTTTGCATGTAAAATCATCCGTATCTGAAAGCGAGCGTAGCTCTGCACCTTCAGGCACAATATGAAGAAAGGCCCCGCGATTGCGAGGCCTTCCTTTTTTCACTGCAAGGGCGCGGCACTCGGCAGATCAGCCTGTATAGGCTGATCGCCTGTTGCCGTCAGACAGAATTTCCTTACGGAAATTCGTCTTACATCATGCCGCCCATGCCGCCCATGTCAGGCATGCCGCCACCGGCGCCTGCGCCAGCTGGTGCAGGCTTGTCAGCGATCATAGCTTCTGTGGTGATCAGCAGGCCCGCGATGGAGGCTGCGTCTTCCAGAGCAGTACGTGTGACTTTCACAGGGTCGATCACGCCGAAAGAGAACATGTCGCCATATTCTTCAGTCTGTGCGTTGAAACCGAATGCGACGTCATCAGATTCACGGATCTTGCCCGCAACAACTGCACCGTCAACACCAGCGTTTTCAGAGATCTGACGCAGAGGCGCTTCGATTGCTTTACGCACGATGGTGATGCCAGCGTCCTGATCAGCGTTCGCACCGGACAGAGAAGCCAGACCTTTGCCAGCCTGAACCAGAGCAACACCACCACCAACGATGACGCCTTCTTGTACGGCCGCACGGGTTGCGTTCAGAGCATCGTCAACACGATCTTTACGCTCTTTCACTTCAACTTCGGTCATGCCGCCAACGCGGATAACAGCAACGCCGCCAGCCAGTTTCGCAACACGTTCCTGCAGCTTTTCACGGTCGTAATCAGAAGAAGTTTCTTCGATCTGGCCACGGATCTGAGCAACACGCGCTTCGATCTCTGCTTTCTCACCATTGCCGTCCACGATTGTGGTTTCGTCTTTGGTGATGTGCACTTTCTTCGCAGTGCCCAGCATGTCCATGGTGACGTTTTCAAGCTTCATGCCGAGATCTTCGGAGATCACCTGACCACCGGTCAGAATTGCGATGTCCTGCAGCATGGCTTTACGACGGTCGCCGAAACCAGGTGCTTTCACAGCAGCGATTTTCAGGCCGCCACGCAGTTTGTTCACAACCAAGGTCGCCAGCGCTTCGCCTTCAACATCTTCCGCGATGATCAGCAGTGGCTTCTGGGATTGGATCACAGATTCCAGCAGTGGAACCATGGACTGCAGGGAAGAGAGTTTCTTCTCGTGCAGCAGGATCATGCAGTCTTCCATGTCTGCAACCATTTTGTCCATGTTGGTCGCGAAATATGGGGACAGGTAGCCGCGGTCGAACTGCATGCCTTCCACAACGTCAGTCTCTGTCTCAAGACCTTTGTTTTCTTCAACGGTGATAACACCTTCGTTGCCAACACGCTGCATTGCGTCTGCGATCTGACGACCGATTTCAGCTTCGCCGTTTGCAGAGATGGTGCCAACCTGAGCAACTTCGTCTGTGTCTTTAACTTCACGTGCTGCGCCTTTGAGGGCCTCAACAACGTTTGCAGTTGCCAGATCGATGCCGCGCTTCAGATCCATTGGGTTCAAACCAGCAGCAACCTGCTTGAGGCCTTCTTTAACGATGGCTTGTGCCAGAACAGTCGCGGTTGTTGTGCCGTCGCCTGCTTCGTCGTTGGTGCGCGATGCAACTTCCTTAACCATCTGCGCGCCCATGTTTTCGAACTTGTCTTCAAGCTCGATCTCTTTGGCAACAGATACACCGTCTTTGGTGATGCGTGGCGCACCAAAAGATTTGTCGATGACAACGTTACGGCCTTTTGGACCCAGGGTTACTTTAACGGCATCTGCGAGCACGTTAACGCCAGCCAGCATACGGTTGCGGGCATCGGTATCAAATTTGACGTCTTTCGCCATGATATATTCCTTAGAATTTAAGTGTCAGATAGAAAGTGCGTGAGCACGTGGTTCATTCCCGAATTAGGAAATGATCCCCATGATGTCGCTTTCTTTCATCATCAGCAGTTCTTCGCCGTCGACAGAAACTTCTGTGCCGGACCATTTGCCGAACAGAATTTTGTCGCCGTCTTTAACAGCCATTGCGATCAGCTCACCGCTGTCTTTGCGCAGACCTTCGCCGCAAGACACAACAGTGCCCTCAGCTGGCTTTTCTTTTGCGCTATCAGGAATGATCAGGCCGCCAGCGGTTTTTTCATCGCTTTCAGTGCGGCGTACAAGCACGCGGTCGTGCAGTGGTTTCAATGCCATGTTGGATAACTCCTGGCTCATGTTACGTTTTGGCCCACTCAATATGGGCGCTCTCCCGTGTTAGCACTCACCCAAAGGGAGTGATAACGCCAAAAAGAGATAGGGCTGTGATCAGGGCAAGTCAAGGCGGAGGGAAGGAAAAGATAGTTACAAGTGGCAATAGTCGCCCGCAAATTGTTTGCTGCCTGTTCTCACCTTAACTGGAGATGAATGTGATCATCATGTCGCGCCGCATGACATCCCTGAAAGCGTATCTTGGGATGATTTACATTCAATCCCCTCAAAATATGGGGTTCGGTGAACAACTTCCCCACTCTCGGATCATCGGCAAGAATCTGCAATATTGCCCTGTTTCGGGCAGGGTCCAAGCTATAGTCCGGCCAGATCGGTTGTAAAAACGCCAGATCCCATCTGAAGGACATCCCACCAGGCCTGCATGTCGTCGGCCCCTGTTCAAAAGCAAAATACCCAATAGGTGAACGTGTTGCGCCAGGCAGATACCCCTTTGCGTCCTGATAATAAAAAGCGATATCCGCCTTTTGCCCATCATCATGCGATAGATGCGGCAACAAGGGAAAACCTGTCAGAAACGGAAACCCTGCATCCAAAACAACTGTCTTAGTACCCGGGAAGCGCTGATCAAGCGTTGCCCCCGCATCCGTCAGAACATCCGCCAGAGCGGGTGAGACATAATTGCGATTCAAAGCACAATACATCATGCTCTGAACTTCCAACGCCCCCCTGTCAAAGCAACTCAGGGCGACCCTGCCCGTTAGCGGCGCGATCCAGATCGCAGACAACGACAGCGAGATATACAAAAGCCCAAAGGCCAGAAGCCTGCGTCTGAACAGCGAAGCAACAATCCAAGCGACACCACCAAGTTGCGTCAACGCAGTTAGGAAAATGACAACAAGAAAATGAAATACGAAGCGGATCATTTGGAACTTCTACCCTGACAAATTCACACCTTCAATAAACGAAGCCCTCACCCGGTATTCGCACGAACCTAGTATTCGCACTGGCCTAATTGATTTTTTCACGCCATTCTCCGCCCAACAACAAAGGTCATACTATGCGTGCTTTTCTTAAATCTGTTCTGACATCCCTGTTCACCGCCCTCACCGCTCTACCGGCACTCGCAGCTTGTGAAGGAGGGGATCTGATCGCGCAGATGAATGCCAGTGATCGCGCCGCGTTGTATGAAATGACAAACGCATCTCCCTTCCCCGAAGGCAACCTCTGGCGCGCTGAAAAGGGCAGCAGCACCTTGACCATCGTCGGGACATTCCACCTGTCTGATCCGCGCATGGATGCGATGATGCGCCAGATCTCCCCACTTTTGGCAATCAGCGATGGCCTGTTCGTCGAAGCCACCTTGGAAGACACCGCAGAACTACAGCACCGCATGGCCAGCGACACCTCTCTGATGTTGATCGGCGAAGGGCCTGGCCTGATTGAACGCCTTCCGGAAGAGACCTGGCAACAGCTAAAAACCGCCCTCGAAGAACGCAATGTGCCCGGTTTCATGGCCACCCGCATGCAACCCTGGTTCGCCGGATTGACCCTGGCCATGGCGCCCTGTGTCGTTCAGCAAATGGCTGTAAATCCAGTGGCCATCGAATATGGGTTGGATCAGCGCATCATGGAATACGCCCGTGATGCAGGCATTGAAACCCGCCATCTGGAAGAGGTGGATGATGTCTTAAACCTGCTGGCCGGTGACCCGATTGAACAACAGATCGAAGACCTAAAACTGGGGATGCTGGTCTATGACAGCAACGCAGACGCCCAGTACACCACGATGAAACATGCCTACTTTCGCGGCGAACACCGCCTGATCTGGGAATATTCCATGGCGGGCGCACGCAACCACCCCAACGCCCCACCCGAATTGGATGACATGCTTGCCGCCTTCGAAACGGATCTGCTGACAAATCGCAATCTGGCCTGGATGGATGTCTTACGCCCGGCTGTCGGCAATGGCACCTATATGATCGCCGTCGGGGCTGGGCATCTTTCTGGCGAAACCGGTGTTCTGAACTTGCTGCAGGCAGACGGCTACACCTTACAGCGTCTGGATTAATCGGTGACAGCCGGGGCCACTTCGCCCCATTGTACAAGCCCCTCCTGCCCCTTCGGGGTCAGGGCATAGACACCTTTTTCAACCTTTTCGAACCAACCGTAATGGTCGTTGCGCATGATGGTTGTCGCCGTCGGCGCCCCAGTCGCCTTAGCAACCTCTGCGCCTTTTGACGGCCCATTGGCCACCAGATACCCGGCACAACGCAAAGCGTCCTGGCGATAGGCCGTCATCAACCCACGTCGCGTTGAACCGCCTGCATTCGGATCGCCCACACGCCGCTGAAATTCCCGCAACAGACGTTGTTTGCGCTGCTTAGACTTCGTGGGTTTGTAGGGCGCTGGATCCAACACCACTTCGGCAAACCCATCGCGCAAACGCACAAGGATCAACCCCAGACCAAGGCGGCGACACAAAGCTGTGTTGTCTTTGAGATTGCGCTGAAACACCTTACCCGTTTGCCGCGGCACAGCGATGTAAACCAGATCGGTGACCTTAAGGCGCTCAACACCTTGATGGAAAAGTGCCAGTGAAAACCCCGTCTTGAGTTCGACAATCACGGGTTCTTCTTCCCCGCGACATGCCATGACATCCGCATCGCCAATTTCACCTTTCACCTCATAGCCCTGGGTTTCCAGCAAAGCTTTGACAGGCGCATACAGTTCAGTTTCGGAAGGTTTGGTCATGTGGTTTTATCGTTCACGATCAAATATATGATTTACTTGTTTATTTCCCGGAAGGTACTCGACTAAATTGCGATCCGCACCATCAAAATACAGGCGACCACAAGACAAGCACTCCCAAGCCAAACGGCCCGGTTCTAACTTCCTTATCCAGTTCATAAGGAACTCTTTGTCTGGATTGTCAGTCACAATCGCATCATCAATGGCATCCAGAAAATCAAAAAAGTTTTTGTCCCCGATTACATGGGCCTTATAGGAAAGATAATCCGTCTGATCCGGTATAATATCGCCACAGGCACATTTGATTTTCATCTTAACCCTCTCAACTCTCTTAATCCTTGCATAAACCTGATCATCACCTCAACATAAACTCATATTCACGAGGACCCCATGAACCAATCCGATTTCAACGCCTTTTGCAAAAGCCTCCCGCAGACCACCCACGTGGTGCAATGGGGGAATGCAGATGTGTGGAAGGTTGGGGGAAAACTGTTCGCGGTCGGCGGGTGGAACAAGGACACGGATCAATTCGCCATCACCTTTAAAGTCACTGACATGGGGTTTGAAATCCTGCCAGAAATGCCCGGCGTGCGCCCGGCCCCCTATCTAGCCTCACGCGGGATGAAATGGGTGCAACATTACGATCTTCCCGGTCTGTCAGATACCGAACTGCGTAACCACATCACCGCATCTTATGAAATGATCCGCGACAAACTGACGAAAAAGCTGAAGCGGGAACTGGGCTTTGGCACCTGATCCCAACTGATATTTATGCGATGCAAATCAGGTTTACGGGTTTAGAAAATAATAATACCAAGGCTTGTCCGCTTCATCTTCGATAGTCTCAGGCGCAATGCCTTCCGGGCAATAACCGGGGGCAAGACTACAGGCGCGGGCGGCATAGGCTTCAGATTTTCCGGGATCAACATCTTTCAATATGGCTGCTAGATTGTTGCAGCTCCTAGCATCCTGGCCGATGCAGCCCCCGGCGTAGTAATGTTCGGCGCGGCTCTAGTCTTCGTCAACACCACGGCCATATTGATACATCCCCCCTACGCCGTGCAGCCCGGCATATATTCCATCTCACAGGTGATAATATATTGTGACAAAGCCCTTTCCAGTTCTGCCCTTTTTTCAAACAGCACGCCAACAGAATAACAGGCGTTTCCATCCATGCCCCCACAACCAGCATTCGCATACATCATCGCAACTTCGGGATTGCCCCGTTGACGCGTGATGCTCGCTGCAAAACCGCAAGCCTCTACCGAACCCATTCTGCAGATCGTATCCAGGTCCGTCACATATGCCGTCATGCGTTCAATATCTGCAGGATCGTCGCTTTCAGCAGCAACTGGGTGTGCTCGTTTTTCGGCCAGATAAAGGCAAGTGTTGAAATTGCCCTGATCACAGGCCGTTTGCAAATCCCCGATAGGATCGCTGCGTCGCCAAAAGCTTTGGTAGCGTAGTTCCTCGCATCCAAGTTCTTCGCCGCCCTGGCAGGCCCGGGTATAAAATTCCGTCGCCTTTGCCCAATCCCGATCGAGGCTAAGCCCATAATTATAACAGGCCGTTGGATTGCCCCCTAGGCAGCCTTGTTCTACATAAGAGTCAGACGCACTCGCATCGGCTCGCAGATCCACCATCAGCGCTTCGAGTTCCCAGGCGTCCCCGGAATAGCAATACCCAAGTTGTATGCAGGCATGTGCGTTTCCGGCCTCACATGGTGCCTGCAGGCCGTAAAAAATATTTCTGGCCGGGGGCGGACAAAGGACAAAACCCGGTTTTCCAGTATCATCACTCTAGTTGCCACTGCGCTTCAAATGACAGCAACCCGCATACCCCTGATGCCGGTCGGAATAGACAACCGATACAAAGCTGCTGAAACCTGCGTTGTCTTCCAGGTCATAGGGACAGATGTTAGCCCCATCATACCGCGCTCTTCCCGTCTGGATAATCCCAGAGATCAGGTAATCATCGGACCGGAAGGTCAGAAGCATGGAATAAGTACTCACATGAATAAAGCGTATATCAGCCAGACTTGTTGAAATTTGTGTTGGCGTTTCGACACGGCCAGTAATGCCACCGATATAAAGTTCATGAAACGGCTCAAACCCCTCACAGAATAGCGATAGGTCATCGCCTTTCAACAGGTCCGGCTGAAAAGTCGCCAGAAGCGGCTGACGTCCCCCATGAAAGACCTGACCCTCATTCCGGATCAGCTGGAATGCCCGTTTTTCATCATCATAAACCTCTATGTGTGTCGCGCTGATCCGCCCGGTGGGGATCTGATCCGCGAAAGTTGCTGACGCAAATAGGAGGAAATTGGCGAAAAAAGCGAAAATATAAAACGTCATAGTCACTCACCATATACAAATCCTTTCCAAATAGCACACTGACCCGCGTGAAAGAATATCTGCCGTGGCCAATTGTCCCCTTGTTGCGCAAACATAGCTGCCATGCGTGTGATCATGGTGACAAGCCTTGTGCACCTCCGTATAAGGCGCGCAAATCATCCTTCAAAGCATGGACATTCTGATGACCGTAAAAGTTTTTGGCCATAAGGCCCCCGATACAGATTCCACCGGCTGTGCCATCATTCAGGCTTGGTATATGAACGAAGTTCTGGGTGTTGACGCCGAACCACGCCTGCTGGGCACCCCAAACACTGAGGCCGCTTTTGTGGTTGAGAAATGGGGTTTTGAAACGCCCGCGCTTCTGAAAGATGTTCAGGACGGCGAAGATGTTGTGATCGTTGACACCAACAACCCGGCAGAACTGCCGGCAAACATCAACAACGCCAACATCCTTCAGATCATTGATCACCACGCGCTGATCGGTGGCCTGACCACCAAAGGCCCGATTGACATCACCATCCGTCCGCTGGCCTGTGCTGCGACTGTGATTTATGATCTGATGGGTGATGATGCGGCAAAAATGCCTGACAACATCAAAGGCGCAATGCTGTCCTGCATTCTGTCTGACACGCTGGAATTCCGTTCCCCGACCACCACAGATCACGACAAGGCACTGGCTGTGAAGCTGGCGTCTGAACTGAACCTGGATCTGGCGGCTTATGCAGGCGAAATGTTCGAAGCGAAATCAGACGTTTCCGCATTCTCTGACGCTGAACTGCTGCGCATGGACAGCAAAGAATATGCCGTTGACGCCACCAAATTCCGCGTGTCTGTTCTGGAAACCACCGCACCGAAAATGGTTCTGGACCGCAAGGCAAGCCTGATGGAAAGCATGTCAACTGTCGCCACTGAAGACGGCGTTGATCAGGTTCTGCTGTTTGTTGTGGATATCCTGAATGAAGAAGCCACCATGCTGATCCCCAATGATCTAAGCAAAACTGTCGCTGAGAAAAGCTTCAGCGTCTCTGTGGACGGCGACACCGTGGTTCTGCCGGGCGTTATGTCCCGCAAAAAACAGATCATCCCGAACCTGGCTGTATAAGCCTTGCGCAAATCGCGCTGATCTGATCTTTGCAAAGGGCCCTCACTGCGGGGCCCTTTTCTATTCGGAGCGCACGCCATGACACAGGTCATCGAACATCTGTCGGAAATCTCAGCACATTACGACGCGCTGTTTGTCGACCTCTGGGGCTGTGTGCACAACGGACTGACGCCCTTCCCCGCCGCAGTCGCCGCATTGCAGCAATACCGTGCAAAAGGTGGCAAAGTGGTTTTGGTGACCAATTCCCCCCGTCCGCATGCCTCGGTTGAGGTCCAACTGGAACAGATCGGCGTACCGCGCGATGCCTGGGACACGATGGCGACCTCTGGCGATTCCGCCCGCGCCGCGATGCATCTGGGTGCAGTGGGCGATAAGATTTACTTCATCGGTGATGGCGAAGTGGATATGGGCTTCTTTGACCACATGTCGATCATCGACAACCCTCGCGACATTCAACAGGTGCCGCTGGCAGAGGCTGAAGGCATCGTCTGTTCCGGCCCATTTGATCCTTATGCGGATCCTTCCGTGTATCGCGCCGATTTCCTTCTAGCGAAACAAATGGGGCTAAAACTGCTCTGCGCGAACCCGGATATCGTTGTAGATCGGGGCGAAAAACGGGAATGGTGTGCTGGCGCGCTGGCACAGCTTTACACAGAAATGGGAGGCGAGAGTCTCTATTTCGGCAAACCTCACCCGCCAATATATGACCTCGCCCGCCGCCGTCTGGCAGCCCTTGAGATTGACATCTCCGACGACAAGATCCTGGCAATTGGCGACGGCATCATTACGGATGTGGCTGGTGGGGTTGGTGAAGATATCGATGTTCTGTTTATCTCCGGTGGCCTGGCGGCGGCAGAGACCGCAACAAAATATCAACCGGATGAGGCCCTGCTGAAAAGCTGGCTGGAAACACAGGATCATCACCCGACCTATACAATTGGTTTTCTTCGCTGAAATTCACAGCGCAACCAAATTACAAAAATAATAAGCCCAGCGACACAAAGTTACCTTAACGATTGATTTCAACTTCGGGCAAGGTTATGCTGCACTGCAGTATAACCCGGGAATCGGATCAGGATGACTAAGATGCTGGATACAACACCACAGCGCGGCACGATCTTCATTGAAGATCTGGAAATCGGCACGCATCGTCACCTGACCAAGGTGGTGTCGGATGAAGATATTCAGATGTTTGCGGAGGTCTCAACCGACCGCAATCCCGTGCATCTGGATGATGAATACGCCGCCGGCACCATGTTCAAAGGCCGCATTGCGCATGGTATGCTGACCGCCGGTCTGATTTCGGCTGTGATCGGGGAACAGCTGCCGGGTCATGGCACGATTTACCTGTCTCAGAACCTGAAATTTATGGGCCCCGTGCGCCCCGGCGATGAAGTCCGCACCGATGTGATCGTGACCGACATCAACCGCGAGAAACGCAAAGTCACCATGGAAACCAAATGCGTGGTGGACGGCAAACCTGTTCTGATGGGCGAAGCCGTGGTTCTGGCCCCGTCGCGGGGATGATGATCTTTTCCGAACAGTCCTGACCCACTTCAGGCCCGTGCTTACCGGGCCTGAATAATAGGTTCCACGACGTCCTGCAGCAACTCTACCAGTTCCGGATCCATGAACTGATAATCATCTGGGATATCGAGAACATGCAGGTCTTTGTGAGCAACCTCGCCTCGAAAATCAGCCCGCAGACGTGACAAATGTTTATCTTCCATAACGCAGATCACATCTGCCCAGCGAATGTCTGAGACGGTGATGTGATGTCGTGCTTTCCGGCTGGTGCCAGCAGATCGCACGCTGACACCCTCTGTTCGACGAAACACTTTCTCGGCCGTGGGGCTGCGCCACTTATTCATGCTGCAGACAAAAAGAATATTCATACTTCAGCTCCAGTCATCTGTAAGTGCAAAATAGCCTTCCTTCCGGCGCAGAAACATCTTGTCGCGCCTTCTACACAGATATTTCCGTGGAAACCCCAAACGCCGGGCTGGATGCCCCTCAGGGTTTCTGCGGGAAACTACCCGTCTTGCATGCGCTCTTCTCCAGGCGCGGCTTCTGACTTTTGTCATTCTTAACTCCTGTTTTGGTGGTTCAGCAGCCACGGCAATACAGGATGGGAACTGCGTACATTCTCATGCTGCCTGATGTCAACGAAATGGCACCAAAACCCACAAGCTCCCCGCGATGCACCTCTTGCACCGGGGCGCATTGCGGGCTAGGCCCTTGGCATGAGAATTATCCGAGATACCAGCTTTATGGCGCCCGCAGATGGCGGGGCTTCCGTTGCGATTGGCAATTTTGACGGGGTACATCTGGGCCATCAGGCCGTGATTGATATCGCCCGCGCGAAGGCCACCAGCCTGAACTGCCCGCTGGGCGTCATGACGTTTGAACCCCACCCACGTCAGTTCTTTGCGCCCGATGCCCCCTCCTTCCGCTTGATGAACGCCCAAGCGCGGGCGCATCGGCTGGAAAAGCTGGGTGTGGAACGCCTGTATGAGCTGAACTTTGGCGGCGCTTTGGCGGAACTGTCGGCGGAAGAATTCGCCCGTGACATCATCAGCGGCGCGCTGGGATTGCGCCATGTGGTTGTCGGGGCGGATTTCTGTTTTGGCAAAGGTCGCAGCGGCAATGTAGAAGACCTGCAACGCTTTGGTGCAGAATTTGGATTTGAGGTGACCGTGGCTGAACTTGTGAAAGATGCGAAAAGCGAATTCTCATCCACCAATATTCGGCAGGCCCTGACAGATGGCCGCCCCGGTGATGCAGCGCGTATGCTGGGCCACTGGCACCGGATGGAAGGCGAGGTTATTCGCGGCGACCAGCGTGGACGTGACCTAGGCTTTCCCACAGCCAATATGTCAATCGACGGGCTACATCTGCCCAAATTCGGCGTTTATGCTGTCGAAGTCGATGTCATAGATGGTCCCCACGCCGGGCAATACCATGGTGCGGCCAGTATGGGGGTACGCCCGATGTTCGGTGAAAACCTGCCCAACCTTGAGACCTTCATCTTTGATTTTCAGGGGGATCTTTACGGATCCAACATCTCAGTCGCGTTGGTGGAATATCTGCGCCCTGAGGAAAAATTCGACAGCCTAGATGACCTGATCAGCCAGATGAACGCCGATTGCAATCGCGCCCGTGACATTCTGAAAGCCCTGCCATGACCCTGCGCGCAAACTTCTGGGAAAAATACCCGTTCGACAAGCTGAACGCCGAGGAATGGGAAGCGCTATGTGACGGATGCGGCAAATGTTGCCTGAACAAACTGGAAGACGAAGACAGCGGCGTTGTTGTCTTCACCCGTGTCGCCTGTCGTTTGCTAGATGACGAAAGCTGCCGCTGTTCCCAATATGAAATTCGCCGACAATTTGTTCCCGAGTGTATTGTTTTAACGCCCAAAACCCTGCCCGACGTGTCATATTTCATGCCCTATAGCTGCGCATACCGCCGCCTGCACGAAGGGCGCGGCCTTGCCGACTGGCACCCGCTTGTCTCTGGTGATCCAGAGTCGGTGCATAAAGCAGGGATTTCCATGAAGGGACAGACTGTCCCGGAATTTGAGGTTCCCGAAGAGGAATGGGAACATTATCTGATTGAGGAGCAACTCTGATGTATTTCGCCTCTGACAACGCAGGCCCCGTCCATCCAAATGTCATGGCCGCGCTGGAAGCCGCCAACCAGCATTACGCCATGCCCTACGGCGGTGATCGCATCAACGAAGAAGTCGTCAAACGCATTCGCACAATGTTTGATGCCCCCGACGCCGCAGTCTATTTGGTCGCCACAGGTACCGCAGCAAACTCCTTGGCGCTTGCCACCCTGTCCAATCCCTGGGAAACAGTGTTCTGTTCCCCTATGGCCCATATCCATGAAGACGAATGCAACGCTCCGGAATTTTACATGGGCGGCGGCAAGCTGACACTTGTCCCGGCAGTCGATGCTAAAATGACACCTGACGCCCTGCGCGCCACCATCGCCAAGGAAGAAAGCCGTGGTGTACATGGGCCCCAGCGCGGCCCTGTCTCCATCACTCAGGTGACAGAACGCGGCACGGTTTACAGCGTTGAAGAAATCAAAGCCCTGACGGACGTGGCAAAAGAATACGACCTGCCGGTGCATCTGGATGGCGCGCGTTTCACCAACGCGATGGCGTCGCTTGGTTGCAGCCCTGCGGATATGACCTGGCGCGCGGGCATTGATGCCGTCAGCTTTGGTGGCACAAAGAACGGGCTGATGGGCGTGGAAGCTGTGATCTTCTTTGATCCAAAACACGCCTGGGAGTTTGAGTTGCGCCGCAAACGTGGCGCACATTTGTTTTCCAAACACCGCTATCTTTCGGCCCAGATGATGGCCTATCTCGCCAATGATCTCTGGGTGGAACTTGCGACGTCGGCCAATGGAAATGCCGCGCGCCTGGCCCGTGGCCTGGGCCAGTGTGAAGACGTACGGTTTGAATTCGAAACGCAGGCCAACATCGTTTTCGCCAGCTTCCCTCGTGCCGCCCACAAACGTCTGCACGATGCGGGTGCGCTGTATTACGTCTGGAACAACGATCTTGAAGGCGATGATCCCGATGAAATGTTGATGGCGCGCATGGTCTGCGATTGGTCGATCAGCGATGAGCGTATTGATCGCTTTGTCGAGTTGGTGAAGGGTTAAGATACACAAGAGCGCGGAGCGGCCTGGAAGCTTTATATCGCGAGGCGCTTCCGGGGCCCTTATGCCCGACAGCGCATATATCAGTTGGGGTTGGCACGCCCCAACTCACAACCCCATGAACATCCGGATCAGCTCCGCTACTTCACGTGCATGGGTGATCGGCACCATATGGCCTGCACCGGCGACAATATGATCCTGCGCCCCAAGGGCCTGGGCCAATTTTCCGTGGATCAGGGGGATTTCCTCGGCTGACTGATC
Organism: Halocynthiibacter sp.; assembly: GCF_049608145.1. Lineage (NCBI taxonomy): Bacteria > Pseudomonadati > Pseudomonadota > Alphaproteobacteria > Rhodobacterales > Paracoccaceae > Halocynthiibacter > Halocynthiibacter sp. The sequence continues at coordinate 7,467 of NZ_JBMYXF010000042.1, read as the reverse complement.
GCCCCGGATCAGCTGCACGGGGCATTGCACACGCGCAATGCTTTCCAGCGTGAAATGCCCACCTTCATCCTCATATAATGCGGGCCAGCTGGCGGGGATCAGGGGAATGCAGCGGGCGATATAGGCGCGCTGCGCCTCAGGTATATCCAACCAGGCCGCCCCATTGCCCCAGCGTTCTGTGAACAATTGCGCTGCCCCCTCGGCATCGCCGGCATCAATCAGGGTTTTGATCGGGACTGACAGGGTCTGCAGGCGATCAAACAGCTCACTCCCCTTCAGCAGACAGAACAACACCGGTTCAATCAGGGTCAGGCTGCGCACACGCTCCGGGCTTTCAAGTGCCAACCGAAGCGCCACCGTCGCACCAAAGGAATGGCCAACCAAATCGACCTGCCCCTCAGCCGGAAATGCATCGCGGGCAAAATCTGTCGCCTGATCATGCAGGTCCAACGCCGGATCCCAAGCTGGTGAACGCCCGTGCCCCGGGTGGTCAGTCGCCACAATATGCAGCGCATGTTCCAGATAGGCCGCATTACCCTTCCAAGCCCCGGAATGTGCATTCCCGCAATGCAGAAACAGGGCGTTGCGCGGATGCCTCGCACCCCATTCACGCCAGTATGCTGCAGTTGGTAAAATCATAGGCCGGATCCCTGAACAGTCTCCGACCAGTGTTGTCAGAGTTTGCCAGACAGGTGAAGATCAAGGTCTTCCAATTTGTCATGCCCCCAGAATAACGTCCCGTCATCCAGAACATAAAACGGCGCGCCAAATACTCCCGCTTCCACGGCTTCCTCTAAGTTACGCGCATAGGTTTCCGCGCCGGCCAAAAGCCCGGTATCAGCAAGTGCAGCGTCAAAGCCGGCGCCACTGAGACAGGCCCGGATCACATCCTCATCCGCGACATTCTTATCCTCGGACCAACACGCCGACAGAACTGATTGCACCAATTTGCCCAAATCACCGTCTCCGGCATTCTGCGCGGCAATAATTGCATAAGACGACGGTGCCATATTGGTCGGAAAATGTGCTGGCTGCAGCTTCATTGGCAGGTCTGCCTTCTTTGCCGCACGCGCAAGTTCCTGTCCCCGATAGGCAATCCGGTTCGGATGGCGGTCTTTTGGCGGCACCCCGCCAGTCCGCGCAAACAGCGCCATAATATCCAGTGGCTTGTAGGTCACGCTGGCGCCGTGTTTCTCAGCGATCGTCTCAAGCCCCGCGCCGGCAAGATATGTGAAGGGGGAAATCGTCGCAAAGTAGTAATCGATATGGGCCATTTTGGCACTCTCTCCTGTCTGATCGCGCAGATTACGCGGTCTTTTCTTTATTTGAACCTATCTGGATGTTAAGCGGTGTCACGTCACGATTCTGTTACGCTCTGCGCCAACCCCAGGACCTCATCATGCCTACACCCACCGAGCCGAAGCTTATCTCTGGTAACGCCAACCAGACCCTTGCAAAAGCTGTATCCCGACGCATTTCTATGCACCGCGGCCAAAACATTGACCTGCTGGATGCCCGTGTTGAACGCTTCAACGATGGCGAAATCTTCGTCGAAGTCTATGAGAACGTTCGCGGCGAGGATATGTATATTATCCAGCCCACGTCAAACCCCGCCAATGACAATCTGATGGAACTGCTGATCATCGCAGATGCCCTACGCCGCTCTTCTGCAGATCGCATTACCGCTGTGATCCCTTACTTCGGCTATGCCCGTCAGGATCGCCGCGCCAAAGCCCGCACGCCGATCACCGCGAAACTGGTTGCAAACATGCTGGTCGAAGCAGGCGTTGAACGCATCCTGACGCTTGATCTGCACGCAACCCAGATTCAGGGCTTTTTCGATATTCCGGTGGATAACCTTTACGCCTCGCCCATCTATGCGCTGGATGTGAAACACCACTTCAAAGACCAGATGGATGACATCATGGTTGTGTCCCCCGATGTAGGTGGTGTGGCCCGTGCCCGCGATCTGGCACAACGCATCGGCGCGCCTCTGTCCATCGTTGACAAACGCCGTGGCAAGCCCGGTGAAGTTGCCGAAATGACTGTGATTGGTGACGTGAAAGACAAAGTCTGCCTGATCATCGATGATATCGTCGACACCGCAGGCACCCTCTGTAAGGCCGCCGAAGTTTTGATGGAAAATGGCGCTAAAGAAGTACATTCCTACATCACCCACGGTGTACTGTCCGGCCCTGCCGTGGAACGCATCACCAACTCTGTAATGAAGAACCTGGTGATCACCGATACAATCGAAGCAACCGACGCCGTCAAAGCCGCGCCAAATATCCGCATCGTGCCAACCGCACCGATGTTTGCCCAGGCGATCATTAACACCTGGAGCGGCACCTCCGTTTCATCGCTGTTTGATCACGAAACACTGATCCCACTGTACGAAGGCCTGTACCACTCAGGCTAATCTTGTAAGGTGCGGTTACTCGTGGGACATCTCGTTCTGTGACTATCGCTTTTCTCTGAGGGCTTCGTCAGGTGTCTTTCCGCTGTGGGCACCATGTGGTCTGTGAAAGGTGTAGAACCGCTCCCATTCCTTCAATTTAGCTTCAAGATCGACATCGTCTTTATAGCTAAGCAACTGATAGAACTCCTGCCCAACTGATCGGTGAGACCGTTCGACTTTTCCGTTCAATTGGGCGTGCCGCCTTTGATGTAGGCATGGCGAATGTCGAGGTCCTCAACATGCCAATGGAACTTTGCTTGGAATTCATGGCCCCTCTCGGCAGATTTGGTTCTGTCAAATCGCCTGCCAGGCAATGATTGTCAGTGCGTATTTCACCAATGCGAAATGGGAACTTTTCAATGATGTGATTTGTGAAGTCGATGGCATTGGCTTGGGTGTGTTTTTCATACGCCTTTAACGCATGAACACGTGTTGCATCATCGATAGCAGGATATTGAAAGCGGCGTATCTTTTCACCTTGTTTACCTTTGAAAGTCAGGAACTTAACATCCGTCTGGATATGATGGCCTCCCTCTCGGGACATTGCGGCGCAATACCCTGCCGGGCAGTGATCATCAGTGCAGGGTCGATCGAAGGACACCCTGTTGAGCTATAAAACCGCCAGATGCGCACGCACCCCAGATAAATCGATGATGCCGTCGATTGCCCGCAAGACATGATCTACAGGAATATGGTCCTCGATAGAGAAGTCAGGAAACAGAGCGCGTTGCGCTTCTTGCCTTGGTCCCAACATCGAAACAATCTCCCATCACAATGAGGAAATTGAATCAGTCAGGCCGTTCCAAATCAACAGGTGTTTTTCAACAGAACCGGCTGAAAGCTGTCGTTGATCACATTCTCAAAAAAGTAGAAAGCGGACATTCGTCATGGAATACATTGCTTTTGCAATATGTGAACGAAACGAACATCGGCAGGAGGTAAATGGATCTACTGTCAAACTTGGGCTTTAAGCACGACCAAGCATTCGGCGAAGTGTCCCATCTCGGTCAACCAGATCATGTTTAAACGCGCCCGCGATGTGCAACAAAATAGCTGCAATTAACAATTTACCAACAATGCCATGCACTGTACTTGCAGTATCCGAAAGACCTGTACTTATGGCTGTCGGTTGGCCTTTTGCGTTTATATTTGAACCAATCAATTCCAGACCAAAGACGGAAAGCCCTCGTCCAGCCATAACTGCATCGATCACGCCAGACAGCGGCATCACCAGTGTTCCCAAAATCAAGATCCAATGGATCACATGTGCCAGCTTATGTTCCCACGCAGCCCCACTACCCATGTTGTCTGGCCAGCCTTTGCGCATGCGAATGACCACACGCGCAAGAATAAAGACCAACAAGAGCACACCGATGGATTTATGGAACGGGTAAAGACTATAGGCATTCGTTTGGCCCATATACAAACCGAGGCCAATCAAGATAATCATCCCCAACCCAACGATCCAATGCAGGGCGATTTCAGTCTTAGATATTGTTTTGGCTTGCATGTTTTTGCTCTCGCTATTCTAAGTTCACTGACCGTATTCCATGGTCGGGTTGCGATACATTGTGTGGTAATGCCCGGCCCCTTGGGCGCTATCACCGACATTGCCGCCTGTTGACAGCATCTCGATGATAAGGGTCGGACCCTGAATGCGCATATAGGTCGGGGTGTTCACTTCATCCGTGCCGGTCCAGGCAAATGAGATCTCGTCAATGCCTGCTGTGAGCTCTGCCATGCGCAGCACAGCATTTTCATCCGGTTGAACCGAGACCCATTCACGAATGGCCTTCATCAATAAATCACGCTGATCAGCAGTCATCTCAGCTGCCGAAATGCCGATGATCGGTGGAATTGTCCCGTCTTGTCCAGGTCCTGTCAGCACGTCATCCGGGACTGAATTGGCGTCGGCTTGGGCCTGTTGAGACGCATCTAAGGCTGTGAACACCGCATAACCTGACAAATGCATATCGCGCACGGCTTCATACTCAACACCATTGAGGGTGAAAACCGCGGGTTCGGTGCCGATGAAGCTGGGCGACATGGTTTCCACCTTGTTCCCTTCGATGGATAGGTTCAGGCCCAGGTGGTGGCCGCCAAACTGCCAACCCCATGGGGCCTCTGCGGAGGGCGTGCCAAAGAAAGACAACCAGTAGTTTTCGGGGTTCCATTTCAGACGTTCGGCGCGACGGTCAGTGCTTAGGAACGCCTCGGCAGCAATCACTTCGGCGACGGTTTCATACCCTTCTTCGCCTAAGGATGATGCAAGGAATTCGAACAAGAGCCCGCGCTGTGTTTCGGATAATTCGCCAATGGAAATGCCTGTACGATCCACGATCCCTGCTGGCAAATTTGACCAAGCGGCCCGATTTGCTGCATTGAGATCGAACATGAATTGCGCCTTAGTGACCTCATCAAATGTGGCAAGCAAAGCTCTGGCAGCCTTCAACGACGCGTGACCTGACGCCACACCAAAAGGCTGTGAATAGGCCGGGATCGGCGCCAATTCTGCGTGTTCATGTGTGGGGGATTGGTGGCCGGATGCCGCAGTGGCCAACAGAAAGGCAAACACTGTGGTGGGGATGATTTTCATGATTTTTCGCTTTCTGTAGTGGTTACGTGTTCGGGCCAGACCAGGGATAGGTTTTCACGAAAGGCAAACCGTTCCAAATGTGAACCCATTACATGTGCCAGTTTGGCCATCTGATCAGGGGTTTCTGCTGCTGCGGTCAGGGTCAATTGATCACCTGAAATGTCAATTTGACCGGTCCCAAACGAGAAATGAAACACGGTCAGGTCGCCGTTTTGTTCCACCTCAATTTTATGGGAGAAGTGTTTCGCAAGCTGGGCGACATATGCTGCTGCCTTTGGCGTCGTGACGGTGGTTTGAATGTGGTGCATGTCGGTGATGTTCCTTCCACACCAAAATAGCCTCGCGAAGTCACATAGATTAGATGGTTCATTTTGATTTCATTTATCGATACAGTCGAAGAATGCAAAATTCTATCCAAAGCCTAATTGCCTTTGTTGCCGTCGGAAAAACCGGGGCATTTGTGCGCGCCGCAGAGCAGCTTGGCGTCAGCCCTTCCGTCATCAGCCACCATGTCGCGAGGCTTGAAGATCAACTTGGTGAAACCCTTGTTCATCGCACGACCCGCAAGCTCACCTTGTCAGAAAATGGCAAACGTCTGTTTGAGGCCGCTGCCGCTGGCCTTGCGCAGGTTGAATTCGCCCTTGAGCAAGCCCGCTCTGGCGCGGATGACGTTGCGGGCGCGTTGCGCATCGCGCTGCCTGCATTTGTGCCTGACCCAGCAATTGAGGCCCGCATTATGGAGTTCGCGACACATTATCAGAACGTCGCCTTGACGCTCGATTATTCCGACGAGGTGGTGGATTTGGTTGACGGTGGATATGATCTGTCGATCCGATTGGGCAATTTGCCATCTTCCAGCCTGGTCCGGCGTCAGATCGGAACGGTCACACATGTGCTTGTGGCAACGCCCGAATTTCTCATACAGAATAACACACCAACTGCCCCCGCCGATTTAAGCCAAATTCCCACAATCACAATGAAAGGCGCATCGGAACAATTGTGCCTTTCAAAGGGGTTAAAATCAGCGACGGTCGCGCTAGAAACAAGCCGGATCAAAGTTCAAAACATCCATGGAGCGCTGTCAGCCACTCGGGCCGGACTTGGCTTTGCGAGTTTACCACAGGCGCTTGTGAAAGAAGACCTATCAAACGGTCGGTTGATACAGATTCTTCCCGAATGGCGCTTGCCGCCTTTGGTCGTGCAAGCCGTGTGGTCGGGCACATCCCATCGCCGTGACCTAGCGCGCCGCTTCGTTGATTGGCTTATCCAATAATGCGGTTATCCCGTCGACATTAAATTGAACATTGGCGCCCGACTTTACGGTTAGCTACATCTTTTCTAACGTCTGCTTTTGCGTAACGTAAACACTTTGCGAATGTCGCTATTTGCCCATTGCGGCCTTCCGCTGCTTGCACTCAAGCTCTGCCCCATCGCCCCCAATGCTCACCCAGATAAAAAAGAAGAAGGTTGGACGTGTCGCGGTTTGATGCCGCTCCTTTGATAGCATTTATTGCAATAAAGGAGACGAACAATGGGATTGAAACGAACGGAGGAGTTCCGCGCTGATGCGGTGCGGATCGCGCTGACCAGCGGACCGACGCGCAAGCAGGTGGCATCTGATCTGGGTGTTGGCCTATCGACTTTGAATAAGTGGATTTTAGCGCATCGCGACAGGGATGTTGTGTCCGACAAGGACCTTGATCTTGCCCGTGAGAATGAACGTCTTCGGCGGGAGAACCGCATTCTCAAGAACTTGCAAGGAGCCGCAAACGGTTCGGGGGACTGTTTATCCGCAGCAAGAGGGAGATTTTAAAAAAGGCAACGCAGTTCTTCGCGAGCCAAAAGCCATGAGGTTCAGGTTCATCGAAGAACATCGTGACATTTTTTGCGCCAATCGGATGTGTGCCGTTTTGGATGTAGATATGCCGTTACTCGCGGGACATTTCCTTTAACCTCCTAGAGTTGGGAAGAAGGAGATGCTCATGAACAAGACCCAACGCGAGGTTCAGCGAAAGTTGCGGATACTGAGATACGCTGAAGAAATCGGCCACGTGGCGAAAGCTTGCCGTTATTTCGGGATCGGCAGATCAAGGTTCTACCGATGGAGGCAAGCCTACGCGGATCGCGGCGAAGCGGGGCTCATCAATGCTCCGCCCATCCCAAAATGACACGCCAACAGGACGCCGCCCGAACGTGAGGAAAAGGTTCTTTATCTTCGGCGTAAATACCATCTGGGCCCGATGCGGATTGTTTGGTACTTGGAGCACTATCATGACATCAAGATCTCCGATGCGACGGTTTCACGCATTCTGCGCCGACATGGGATGAACCGTCTCCCTCGTGGTACCCGTATGCGCAAAATTCACACCAAGCGTTATCAGAAACAGGTTCCCATTCCGCATTCGTGAAATAC
>NZ_JBMYXF010000041.1:0-27932 GCF_049608145.1 Halocynthiibacter sp. | reverse complement strand
CCAAACCGCAGCCAGACTCAGCAGCAATATCATTGATTTCAGATCCAGTGACGGTGACGGTGACGACATCTTAGGTTCTCCGGTTTTTCATTCGACCTAAAAGATCTGCCCTGCCGCTGTCGACCCGTTTCCTGCGCATGCAAGATGCGGGTCCATCTTAGCCGCACGGCCTTGACCGGCAAACACGCACGTCCTAAGCGGTTTCACCACTTTCCCGCGATGTTCGCGCAAACATCGAATGTTTACGCTAACATGTTGGCGCTAAACTCTTTCACCTGCCCGGGCACAGGCATATAGAACCCCCAAATCCATATCGGATATCTGCTGTTCACTGGAAGGATAAATCATGACTGTCACTGTTGCAATTAACGGATTTGGCCGAATTGGCCGCTGCACGCTTGCGCATATTTCCGAAAGCGCACGTGATGACGTGAAGGTCGTGAAGATCAACGCAACTGGGCCACTGGAAACAGCCGCGCACCTGATGCGCTATGATTCCGTGCACGGTCGTTTCCCAAATGACATCATCGTGGGCGACAAGACCCTTGACCTGGGCCAAGGCCCGATTGAGATGTTCTCGACCTACAACCCAGAAGAACTTGATTGGTCCGGTGTTGACGTGGTTCTGGAATGTACTGGCAACTTCAATGACGGCGAAAAAGCCAAGGTTCACCTGGAACGCGGCGCAAAGAAGGTTCTGATCTCAGCGCCTGCGAAAAACGTTGAGAAAACCATCGTTTATGGCGTGAATGACGAACTGCTGACCGCAGACGACACGATGATTTCCAACGGCTCTTGCACCACCAACTGTCTGGCACCGCTGGTTAAAGTGTTGAACGACAGCATTGGTGTTGAGCGCGGCATCATGACCACGATCCACAGCTATACAGGTGATCAGCCAACCCTTGATCGCCGTCACAGCGATCTGTACCGCGCCCGCGCCGCCGCCATGGCGATGATCCCAACCTCCACCGGCGCGGCCAAAGCCCTGTCCGAGGTTCTGCCCGAAATGAAGGGCCGTCTGGACGGTTCTGCCATCCGCGTGCCAACCCCGAATGTATCCGCAGTGGATCTAACATTCGAAGCGGGCCGCGACGTGACCGTGGAAGAAGTGAACGCAGCCGTAAAAGCAGCCTGTGAAGGCCCAATGGGCCGCGTGATGTCCTATGACCCTGAGAAAAAGGTCTCTATCGACTTCAACCACACGCCACATTCTTCCATCTTCGCGCCAGATCAAACCAAAGTCATCGGCGGCCGCACCGTGCGCGTTCTGGCATGGTACGACAATGAATGGGGCTTTTCCGTGCGCATGGCAGATGTTGCTGCGAAAATGGGCAATATGTAATCGCCTCTCCCAGAATTTCAAAAGCCCGGTCTTCGCGCCGGGCTTTTTATATGCGGTGACACATTATTCCTGCAGCCAGCCTCATTTCTGGTTAAGCATACACCGCAGATGGTCTTGCATGTCTCTGCAGAAACAGCGAAACTAACATCAGCGCTGCAATCGCCTCAGGAACTCCGGTGACGAACACTTCTGCCATTACCATTTTCACCATCACCGTCCTTGCCATGATCTTCGACGGCATTTTTAATGGTGGCGAAGCGACACTTTTCCTGTTGCGTAAATTTGATGATTTGCGTGAATGGCTGGCCTTCTGGCGCTAGAATACAGATTTACATCACTATTTCGTTGCTGCCAGCTCTTTTGCGCTTTGTGGTTGACCCAGGCCGGAAAATGCACATGTTAGCGATAACACAATTTTAGCGGAGGCCCTCTCATGGCTGTAAAAGTTGCAATTAACGGATTTGGCCGGATTGGCCGCCTTGTCTTGCGGGCGATCATTGAATCCGGCCGCACCGATCTTGAAGTCGTCGCTATCAACGATCTCGGTAATGTCGAAATGAACGCATTACTGCTGCAACATGATTCAGTTCACGGACGTTTTCCACATGAAGTCAAAGTCAGTGGCGACAGCATTGATGCGGGACGCGGCCCGATCCGGGTGACAGCCCTGCGCAATCCCGATGATCTGCCCTGGTCAGATGTCGACGTTGTGATGGAATGCACGGGTATCTTTAAAACGCGCGAACTGGCCTCTGTTCATTTGGGCAACGGTTCCTCCAAAGTTCTAATCTCTGCCCCGTCATCTGATGCGGATCGAATGGTTGTCTACGGCGTTAACCACGACACTTTGCAGGCCTCAGATAAGATTGTCTCAAACGCGTCTTGCACCACCAATTGTCTGGCCCCGGTTGCAAAAATCATCAACGACACTGTCGGCATTAACAAAGCCTTTATGACCACAGTGCACAGCTATACAGGGGACCAGCCAACCCTTGACCGTCTTCACAAAAAAGACCCGCGCCGCGCCCGCGCTGCAGCCCTATCAATGATCCCGACATCCACAGGTGCCGCGATTGCAGCAACAAAAATCCTGCCCGAATTGGAAGGCCGCCTAGACGGTGTCGCCATTCGTGTGCCCACGCCAAATGTGTCTTGTGTCGATCTGACGGTGGATTGCGCCCGTGACACAACAATTGAGGAAATCAACGCGGCGATTGTCAAAGCTGCAAATGGCCCGATGAAGGCAATCCTTGATGCAACAGACAAGCCGTTGGTGTCCACAGACTTCAACCACGATCCGCATTCTTCCATCTTCCAACTGGATGAAACCAAAGTCATCGGAGGCAATATGTTGCGCATCCTAACCTGGTATGACAATGAATGGGGATTTTCTAATCGGATGTGCGATACAGCCGCGCTGATGGGAAGCCTGAAGTAACAACTGTCAGGCGGGTTGCCCCAACCGCTGAGATAACCCGCCTTTCATTAGGGATTTTACCATCTGTCCCTTATCGACCAGACAGCGGGCAAGTTCTGGCGTCTGGAATTCAAGTTCGGGAAACAGTGTATAGATCTCATCCAGCGCTTCGTTTGACATCGCATTTTTCGCCTGAGGTCCAAGATACAGGCTCTCTGTTGGGGCGCCTTCCGCATAGATCACCTCATGGCGATCAAACAGCAGATGATGATAACTGATATCGGTGACATTTTCGTCCACGTAAATTCCGGATAACCGTGTCAGTTTGATCGCCGGGATCATAACTTCGTCCTCTCCAAACACCCGCTTCACCTCAGGCCCCTGCACCACCATCCGGTGTTGCCGGGAAACCAGAAGGTCCCGCGCAGGCAACGGCGCAGAAAGTGTGCCACCCAAAGTACCTGCAGATATGCGCACCGGTAACAGTTTTGGATTCCGCCGCAACCAAGCCCCGGTAAGCACCTGTGCCCCAACCCAGCGTAATATCTGCCAACCATGGTCGCGGGTGAGAACACGATCCCCCGCGCGCAAGGCCTCAACCGGCCGCATCCCCATTGCGGTTTGAACACGAGTGCCACCAGCCAGACAAACAATCTTTGGTTCATGGCTTTCCTCGCGAAGAACCCGAAATTGGTCAAGCCCTTCATCAAAGAACTTCGGATCAATAAAGATCGGGTTGTTTACATCAAGATCAAGCGTAACCGGATCCACGGGGATGATCATCGCATCCCCGCCATGCAGGTTGAAGATATTAATCACGGTATATTGCGCTTTCGCGCCGGAGGCAGAATCTGTGAATTCAATCACTCTTACGCCTCTCCCACGAATATCAGTGTCCAGCACACCATTAATTCGCAGATGATCATCAGGGTCAGTCTTGCCAAAACCAATCTGCGTTCCGGGATCCGTATCCGTCAAAAAAACAGATTCCGGGCCACTTTTCACCGTTTGGATGTCTCCATCGTCGATCGTCACATTCCCGTTCAGACGGTATGCGTTGCTGATTTCCAGATTTGATACGGAGATCACCATTTCAGTGATGCCTTCTATGCCTGTTTCGCCCCTCAATTGTATTTTGAGGAATTTCAGGTAATTAGATCTTTTCTGAATATTGTCAATTGGCGGCGAAATGATGATAAATCAATTCAAATAAACTAAATGTGATGTATGGGAAAATACCTGAGAATTTAATTCTAAATACAGATAATTTGTTTTTTTTGACCTTTGCCCAGCCAGTCAAATGAACGGAAAATGGAGAGACCCAACGCACCGACACAGCTCGGAACTCAGCATCAGAAAGGAAGCCTGCCGACACTCTGTCATTTATTGAAATCTCGGGATCTCAAGCGTTGTAAAGTTTCAAAACCCCGCCTTCAACGGCTTTAAGATCTTTGATTTTTCTCAGTTACGGCCAAGCTTTTCGTAAAGCGCAGCCTTTACTGCAGGGGGCACAAACTTAGTGACATCCCCATCAAGCCGGGCAATTTCTTTCACCAATTTAGATGCAATCGCCTGGTGCTTTGCATCCGCCATAAGGAAGACCGTTTCGACTGATGAATCAAGGGAACGGTTCATACCAACCATCTGATATTCATATTCAAAATCTGCAACAGCCCGAAGGCCGCGCACAATGATCTGGGCACCGACATCACGGGCACAGTTGATCAGAAGGTTTTCAAACGGGTGTGCTACGATCTCTGTACCGGTTTCTGCTGAAAGCACAGCACATTCCGCCTCAATCATCGCCACACGTTCCTCAAGCGAGAACATTGGCCCTTTATCACGGTTGATTGCAACGCCGATCACAAGACGGTCTACAAGTTGCGCGCCGCGGCGAATAATATCAAGATGTCCGTGGGTTACGGGATCAAATGTACCTGGATAAAGACCAATGCGCATGGGGTGCTCCTTGTATTCCTTGTGGCACGCAACAATATTACGTCCCGGATTGCAAGAATTTTCTGCAGCGCAGAATACTGTACCATGCACTTATAGAAACAAATAGTCATTTACATTGAAGAAATCGCATCAGACACTATGCCCGGATTTACCCATTGCAGAAGGCGCTTCCCATGGATCTTAAACGATACGGGCAGATCAATGTCCACAGCATTAACCCGCTTCTTATGGTTATTGATGATTTCTGCACCCAAGACGAGATCCACGATCTGCATACGCTTATTGCTTCTCTGAACTTTGAGGTCGCAGCAATAGGGACCAAGGCAGTGAATAGGGTCGACACCACGTATCGATCTGCTGAGCAGGCTATACATAACAACGAATCCCAGACCCTGTTCCGCCCGATCCGGAAACGGGTCACAGAACTTTTCCAGTATCCAATTGACGCATGCGAGCCGACTGCACTGTTAAGATACGAGCAGGGACAGGAATACAAAGTCCACTTAGATTCAGGAACAAATCCGGATTGCGAAAACTATGGACGTATCTTTACCGCTGTTCTTTACCTGAATGATGACTTCTCAGGAGGCGAAACAGTTTTTCCGCGCATTGACGTAACTGTCAGACCAAAAGCTGGCAGCCTTGTGCTATGGGCCAACAAACGCCCGAATGACAGTGCAGCTCATCCGCTCAGCCTGCATGCCGGGCATCCTGTTAAAAGCGGAACCAAATACATTGCCAGTTTCTGGATCCACCGCCCTGACGAAATGCAGGCCCTTCGGGCAGCCCAAGAAAATGCGGCACCTAGTGCCCCATGATCATGCCTTGAAGCGCCTCTTTTTCCATAGCAAGTTCAGACAGTTGTGCTTTCACGACATCCCCAAGTGAAATCAGGCCAATCATACGACCCTGATCAATCACCGGCATGTGGCGAAAACGTCCCTCTGTCATTTTGGCCAGTACTGCGTCTGTATTGTCATCCGGTGCGCAGGTCACCAGTTTCTTCGTCATCAGCGCATCGACCGTATCCGCCATGCATCCCGAACCGCGTTTTCCAAGTTCACGCACGATATCACGTTCAGACAAAATCCCATCAGCACTGCTTCCGTCTGCAGAAACCACAACTGTCCCGATTTTCTTTTCCGACAGAAGTGCTGCGGCGTCGGATACGCTGGCTCCGGGTTGCAGTGTCACAACCCCTTCTGCGGACTTACCCTTCAGGATCTGTTGTACAAGCATACGGTTCTCCTCATGAATGAAATACAGTTTCAGCGTGGCCTCTGGCCCTACTGTCTGTCAAGCCTGCGGTTCACAAAGCCCTTCTAGACGAGCAACTTCACGACGAATTTCACGCGCCAAAGCCGCTGAAAATCGGTTCAGCCGTTCCACCCGGCGCTCATCCGCGTGACGCACCAAATAAAAGCTGCGGGTAAGGGAAAGTTGATCCATCAGAATACGCCGGATCGGCACATCAGAGGCAGGAATAGCAAAGTCATGCACAACAGCGATCCCCGCCCCCTGACGCATGAAATTGAACTGAACCGAAAAAGAATTGGAAGACAGATGCACTTTTTCGGCCTGCATATCCGACAGGTAATCCAGTTCTTTATCAAAGATCATATCTGGAATGTAACCGATCAATCGATGTTGTTTCAGATCTGATAACTGCGTTATTTCACCATGATGCGCCAGATAGGTTTCCGCCGCGGCCAAATGCAAATGATAATCTGACAGTTTCTGCACAAGCAGTCGTCCCGTATCGGGCGGCGAAACCGTCACGGCCATGTCCGCTTCGCGCTTGGACAGGTTGAACACCCTCGGCAGGGCCACGATCTCGACCTCCAGCCCAGGATTTTCATCACAGATTTTCGCACAGACCTGGGGCAACAAATAGTTCGCAGACCCATCCGGCGCGCCAAGGCGAATGGTCCCGGTCAACAGACCAGACTGCCCGCGCAATTCTTCCTCGCCCAGATGCAAAGCCTGTTCCGCGCGCGTCGCATGGGCCAGCAGGCGTTCACCTTCATCTGTTAATGCATAGCCCTGGGGGGATTTCAGAAACAAAGGCGCGCCAAGGGCCTCTTCCAGACGTGAAATCCGCCGCGCCACGGTCGCCGGATCCATCTTTAACCCTTTGCCCGCACGCGAAATGCTTTCTTCCCGTGCCACGGCCAAGAATACCCGCGTGTCATCCCAATTCATGCGTCACCCTTGCATTTTTGCAAAACCTCTTTGTGAAATTACGGCTTTTCCGGGTAAAATTGCAAGTGTAACCTGCCGCCAACGTGAAAACCTTAAAGGGAGAGTTTTGATGCAAAACATCGGACATTTCATCAACGGCGCAGAAGTTGCGGGCACCACCGGCCGCACCAGCGACGTGTTCAACCCAGCCACCGGCGAAGTTCAGGCGAAACTGGCAGTTGCATCCGCAGCTGAGGTTAACGATGTCGTTGCCAAGGCCGCCGAGGCACAGGTTGCCTGGGGCAACACCAACCCACAAAAACGCGCACGCGTTATGATGGCAATGGTTGGCCTGATGAACCGCGACATGGACAAATTGGCAGAAGCCCTGTCCCGCGAGCACGGCAAAACCATCCCAGACGCCAAAGGTGATCTGCAACGTGGTCTCGAAGTGATCGAATATTGCATCGGTGCGCCTGAAATGCTGAAAGGTGATTACACCGACGCAGCGGGCCCTGGCATTGACATGTATTCCATGCGTCAGCCCCTGGGTGTTGTGGCATCCATCATGCCGTTCAACTTCCCTGCGATGATGCCTCTGTGGCACGTTGGCCCGGCTTTGGCTTGTGGCAACGCCGTGGTTCTCAAACCATCCGAGCGCGACCCATCCGTTCCTATGATGCTGGCGGAACTGTTTGTCGAAGCAGGCCTGCCTGCGGGTTGTTTCCAAGTTGTAAACGGCGACAAAGAAGCTGTTGACGCGCTGCTGGACAACGAAACCATCATGGGCGTGTCCTTTGTTGGCTCCACCCCGATCGCGCAATACATCTATTCCCGTGCAACGGCCAACGGCAAACGCGCGCAGTGTTTCGGTGGGGCGAAAAACCACATGATCATCATGCCTGATGCGGACATCGAACAAGCTGCTGACGCGCTGATCGGTGCTGGTTTTGGCGCGGCTGGCGAACGCTGCATGGCGATCTCTGTTGCTGTTCCTGTTGGCGAAGAAACCGCAAACAAGCTGATCGACGCCCTGGTTCCACGCGTGGAAAAACTGCGCGTTGCGCCTTACACCGACGGCAACGATGTGGATTACGGCCCTGTTGTCACCGCAGAAGCAAAACAGCGCATCCTCGGCCTGATCGAAAGCGGCGTTGAGCAAGGCGCGAAGCTGGTTGTTGATAACCGTGATTTCAAACTGCAAGGTTATGAAAACGGCTTCTTCGTTGGTCCACATCTGTTTGACAATGTGACCACCGACATGGACATCTACACCCAGGAAATCTTTGGCCCTGTTCTATCTGTTGTGCGTGCAGCAACCTATGAAGAAGCCATCGGTTACGCCATGGATCACGAATATGGCAACGGCACCGCGATCTACACACGTGATGGCGACACCGCGCGTGACTTTGCGCACCGCATCAACATCGGCATGGTCGGCATCAACGTGCCAATCCCTGTGCCGCTGGCGTACCACACCTTTGGCGGCTGGAAAAAATCCATGTTTGGCGATTTGAACCAGCACGGCCCAGACAGCTTCAAGTTCTACACACGCACGAAAACCGTGACCTCACGCTGGCCATCAGGCATCAAAGAAGGCGGCGAGTTCAACTTCAAAGCGATGGACTAACCTCCATCTTTGAACAGATAAATCGGGCGGTGCAGCAATGCGCCGCCCTTTTTCATGCGCTCACTGCTCCCTGACGGGCGCGTTTCGCTTTTCATCTTGCCCGAAATACTCCGGGGGAATCCCGCAGGGATGGGGGCTGGCCCCCTTGCACTTCAATGTCTCTCATGCTGAACTCAGGAAAATAGTAGGGGGTAAATATATGGCGTATCAGGAACCGGATTTCACAATCGGCGTTGAGGAAGAATATCTTCTGGTGGACAAGGACAGCCTTGCGCTTGCCCCTGCCCCGGATGACTTCATGGCGCGCTGTGTATCGGAACTTGATGGTCAAGCCAGCCCCGAATTCCTCGCTTGTCAGATTGAGATCGGCACGAAGGTTTGCGCGTCTACCCCGGATGCACGCGAAGACTTGAAGCGTCTGCGCAGCTGTGTGGCCCGTGTCGCAAGCGACTATAACCTCGCCCCGATCGCGGCCTCTTGTCATCCGTTTTCTGACTGGAAAGATCAGACCCACACAGATCGTGAACGTTACCAGGTTCTCAAGCGTGATCTGGCGGGGGTTGGGTACCGCATGTTGATCTCGGGCATGCACGTACATGTGGGCATTCCTGCGCCAAATCAACGGATTGATCTGGTCAATCAGCTGACCTATTTCCTGCCGCATTTACTGGCCATGTCCGGGTCTTCCCCCTTTTGGCAGGGGCGTGATACGGGCATGAATTCCTATCGTTTGACCGTCTTTGACAACCTGCCGCGCACGGGTCTGCCACCACAATTGGCCAGCTGGGGCGAATATGAACGTTCTGTTGAAACCTTGATTGACACCGGCGTGATTGAGGACAGCTCAAAAATTTGGTGGGATCTGCGCCCAAGTGCAAAATACCCCACAATCGAAAGCCGCATTTGTGACGTGTCCCCTTCGATCAACGGCACGCTTTCCCTTGCTGCCCTCACCCAATGTCTGACGCGGATGCTCTGGCGTCTTGCGCGCAGCAATCAACGTTGGCGCATGTATGATAATTTTCTGATTTCTGAGAACCGCTGGCGCGCGCAACGCTATGGCGTATCTGAGGGGCTGATCGACTTTGGCGCGGGGCAAATCATTGATTTCAAAACGCTTCTTAATGAAATGATTGAACTGGTCTATGAGGACGCCGACACATTGGGCGCCTTGCAAGACGTTGAGAATGCCCGTGATTTTATCAAACATGGCACCGCATCTGATCGTCAACGCGATGTGTACAACGCCTCCATCAAGGCTGGAAAACCCAAGGATGAAGCCCTGCGCGATGTGGTCGCCTGGCTGACCGAAGCCTTCCATGATGGCTTGTAAAAACATCAAAAAGTGACGTCAGGTTTTTCGGCCTGGCGGCATTGCAAAACTCCTGTAACAATCGTTAATTAAACGCGTGTTCAGTTAGATTGATCGATGCCGCCGGGAGGAAACCATGGATTTCGCGCTTACCGAAGAACAGACCCTGATTTACGATATGGCCAAGGGATTTGCCGATGAGCATATCGCGCCCTTCGCAGCCGAATGGGAAGCTGCGGGCACCGTGCCAAAGGAACTCTGGGGCAAGATGGCGGAACTTGGGTTTGGCGGGTTGTATGTGTCTGAAAAGAATGGCGGCTCCGGCCTGACACGCCTTGATGCGACCTTGGTGTTTGAAGCCCTGTCTTCCGCCTGCCCAGCTGTCGCCGCTTGGCTGTCGATCCACAATATGTGCGCCGCGATGTTGGATAAATTCGCCAATCAGCACGTGGTCGATACATGGTTGAAACCGGCTGTGAACATGGAAAAATTCTTTGCCTATGCGCTGACGGAACCGGGATCAGGATCAGACGCCGCCGCGTTGAAAACCCGCGCGGAACTGGTCGGCAATGAATATGTTTTGAACGGCTCCAAGGCCTTCATTTCCGGCGCAGGTTACGCCGACGCCTATGTCGTCATGTGTCGCACCGGCGGCGATGGGCCAAAGGGTATTTCGACCGTTGTGGTAGACAATGGCACCGGTGGCCTAAGCTTTGGTGGGCTTGAGAAAAAGATGGGCTGGCACGCACAGGAAACCCGCCAGGTGCAGTTTGACGATTGCAAAATCCCCACCACAAACCTTGTGGGCGAAGAAGGTCGCGGCTTTTCCTACGCCATGGCTGGGCTTGATGGCGGGCGGTTGAATATCTCGTCCTGTTCCTTGGGGGCTGCGCAAACCGCGCTTACGAAAACCTTGGAATATATGGGCGAACGCCAAGCTTTTGGAAAATCCATCGATCAATTCCAGGCCCTGCAGTTCCGTCTCGCAGACATGGAAATCGAACTTCAGGCCGCCCGCACCTTCCTGCGCCAAGCCGCTTGGAAGCTCGACCAAGGTGCGCCCGACGCCACAAAATTCTGCGCCATGGCGAAGCGTTTCGTGACCGAAACCGGGTCCCAAGTTGCCAACGGATGCCTGCAGTTGCACGGCGGATATGGCTATCTGGCGGATTACGGCATTGAGAAACTGGTGCGCGATCTGCGGGTGCATGAAATCCTGGAAGGCACCAATGAAATCATGCGCATGATCGTGGCGCGCAACCTGCTGGCGGAACGCGGTTAATATATGTGGCAATACACAATCATCGCGTTTCGACGGCATGAATACTGGGCGATCCAAACCGCCCGGAAGGTGCCGTTTTTCGCGATATTTGTATTTGCAACACTTGCAATTTGGGTCATTCCAGCACTGCCCATTCTTGTTCTGGTATCCCTGCCGCTTGGGGCAGAGAACCTTTGGTTCGCCATTCCAGGGGCAATCCTGAATGTGCTTGCCGGAGTAGTGCTCATGATTTTGGTCACCCCTTGGTACTTCCGCTGGGCTTTTATATGTATGGGCCTGATGTTTCGGCGGGGTAAAATGGCTCAAGACAAAGAAAACGAACTCAAGGAAACCCTGATGAGGCTGACACATGACTGACATCCACATCCGCCGAGAAGGCCATGTCGGACGGATCACGCTAACGCGCCCCAAAGCACTGAATGCATTGGGTTATCAAATGGCGCTTGAGGTTGAAAAAGCCCTTGACGCTTGGCGCGATGATGATGCGGTGAAACTGATACTGCTGGATGCAGAGGGCGAACGCGCCTTCTGTGCTGGCGGGGACATCCAGGAAATGTATGACACGGCCAAAGCCGGTGACTATGAATATGGCCGCACGTTCTGGCGCGATGAATATCGTATGAATGCCAAGATGTTCGAATTTCCCAAACCCGTGGTTAGCCTGCTTCAAGGGTTCACTATGGGGGGGGGCGTTGGCATTGGCTGTCACGGCTCTCACCGTGTGGTTTGTGACAGTTCACGCATCGCCATGCCAGAATGTGGCATTGGTTTGATCCCGGATGTCGGCGGCACTCTGATCCTTGCCCGCGCCCCCGGACGCCTCGGGGAATACATCGGCATGTCTGGTGTACAACTGGGTGCTGCGGATGCGATCCACGCAGGTTTTGCAGATTATTACATCCCACAGGAAACTTGGCCGGATCTGATTACAAAGCTCTGTGAAACAGGTGATGTTGCCACGGTGGATGGCGCCGCACAGACGGCCCCTGAAGGCAGCTTAATGGCGCATGAAACCACCATTAACCGCCATTTCACAGGTGAAACCGCGCTTGATATTCTACGCAACCTTCAAGGTGACGACGGAGAATTTGCACAGAAAACCTTAAAAACCTTGCGCCGAAATTCCCCACTTGCGGTGTCTGCGACCGTGGAGCTTGTACATCGTGCACGCGGTGCAAAGGGCATCCGCGCTGCCCTGCAGCAGGAATACCGCTTCACCCATCGGGCCGCCAGTGACGGTGACTTTATCGAAGGTATCCGCGCCCAGATCATCGACAAGGACCGGAACCCAAGCTGGAAACATGCTTCGGTCGAAGATTTATCGCCGGTGGATGTTACAAAAATGCTGATGCCGGTTCCCGGTATCAAAGTCGTATTTAAAGGAGAAGAGCCATGAAAATCGGATTTATCGGTCTCGGCAATATGGGCCATCACATGGCCCGCAACCTGGCCTCTGCCGGACATGAAGTCACTGGTTTTGACCTTGCCGCGCCCTGCCCCGAAGGCGTTGCAAAAGCTGACAGCGCAGCCGCTGTTGCGACGGGTGCCGATGTGGTTGTGACCATGTTGCCCAACGGCGCAATCCTGAAATCTGTTGCGTCTGAGATCATCCCTGCGATGCCTGCTGGGGCCGTCCTATGCGACTGTTCCACCGTGGATGTTGAAAGTGCGCGCGATGTCGCGGACAATGCCAAAGCCGCAGGCCTTATGGCCGTAGACGCGCCGGTTTCCGGTGGCATTGGTGGCGCGGATGCAGGCACGCTGACCTTCATGGCCGGCGGTGATGACACTGCCTTTAAGAAGGTTGCGGAATTATTTGATATTATGGGACAAAAAGCCGTTCACTGTGGCGAAGCAGGCGCGGGTCAAGCCGCCAAGATCTGCAACAATATGATCCTTGGCATCACGATGGCGGGCACCTGCGAAGCTTTCGCTCTGGCGGATAAACTTGGTCTGGATCGTCAGAAAATGTTTGACGTTGTCTCTACCTCTTCGGGCTATTCTTGGACGATGAACGCCTATTGCCCGGCCCCAGGTGTTGGCCCACAAAGCCCGGCTGACAATGACTACAAACCTGGTTTTGCCGCGGAACTGATGCTGAAAGACCTGCGCCTGTCACAACAAGCCGCCGTATCCGCTGATGCGGACACCCCCATGGGCGAACGCGCAACGGAACTCTATTCAACCTTTGTTGAGGATGAAGATGGTCTGGGCCGCGATTTTTCTGCCATGTTGCCCCGGTTTGAAAAACGCGGCCGCAGCTAACACTTTATTTGCGACATAAATAACGTCGCAAATGGTCTTTACGGGTCACGGCATTGCGCCTCACTATGGGTTAACGCTCCATATATGAGGCCCGCCGTGACCCTTTCTTTTGCCGATTTCGCCACGAATCTGACCTATGACGACCTGCCCGAGGCGGTCTTACAAGTCCTGCGGCGCAGCTTCACCGACACCATGGGCGTCGCGGCGATCGGATCCACCACAGAAATGTCCGAAGCCGCCTATAAGGGGGCCTGCGCCATGTTCGGCGTCACGCACACCGGCCGCGCGCGCGTCATGATGCGGGGCACAGAATTGTCACCCGCTGGGGCCGCCATGGCCAATGCCTTCACCGTTGATTCCGTGGACGCCCATGACGGTACGTCCCCTTGTAAAGGACACGCGGGCAGCGCCATTTTTCCGGCGCTCATGGCGGTGGCTGATGCTGAAGCCAGCCTTGGACGTCCCGTGGATGGCAAGACCTTTGCTATGCTTCTCGCCCTATCCTATGAAGTCAGCTATCGCGCAGGCCTTGCCCAACACGCGACCTGCGCCGATTATCACACCTCCGGTGCCTGGACAGCAGTGGGTGTGGCTGTTGGCGTAGCCCGCATGCTGGGCCTCAGCAAGGAACAAATCCGGCACGCTGCAGGTATCGCCGAATACCACGGGCCACGTAGCCAGATGATGCGCTGCATTGATTTCCCAACCATGTTACGTGATGGTGTAGGCTGGGGGGCGCCGACCGGTGTGACGGCCGCATATCTTGCCCAAGCCGGGTTTACCGGCGCGCCTGCCCTGACTTGCGAAGGTGAGGACGAAGCGCCTTTCTGGGAAGATCTTGGCACGGCCTGGCGCCTGGTCGAAGACACCCATTACAAACCCTACCCTTGCTGTCGCTGGGCCCACCCCTCTGTGGATGCGGTTGCAGACCTCATGCGGGACCATAATCTGCATCATTCCCAGGTTGCCTCTGTGGACATCAAGACCTTCCATAACGCGACCCGCCTGGCAGGTCATGCCCCTGCAACGCTTGATGAATTTGCCTATGGCATCGCTTTCCCTGTCGCCACCATGATTGTACGGAGACAGATTGGCGTACCGGAACTGACAAATGAAACCCTGCAGGATCCGGATATTCAGCGCATTTCACAGGCTACCACACTGATTGATGATCCGCATTATACAAAAATCAGTGTTGGCAAACGCTGGGCCGAGGTTTCCATGACGCTATCTGATGGTCGCGTGATCACCGCCGATCCACGCACCCCACGCGGCGACACAGATATGCCTCTGTCTGATCAAGAGATCAGTGAAAAGTTCCATCTTTTTGCAGACCCTGTTGTGGGCAAACCCCGCGCAGACAAGATTGAAACACTGACATCCGGGTTTGACACCCTTACCTCTGCAGAGTTCTCACAGCTCTGCACAGCCTGTCTCTCCACAGTTTGACTTGAAAAATCCGTTAACCCACAAGACGATCTCTGAAAATGTATTGCGTCCAAAAGGTTAACAGGCCAATACTGCCCTGTGTTAGTAAATGCGGTGTTAAAAGGGTCTGGACAGAATGGCGAGTTATTCAACCCGTATTTACGGCGCTGATAACATCAGCTTTATGCCCAGCGAAGACAACACCTACAGATCAAACCTCAACACCGGCAGTACAGTAACCTGGTTTGGTGGCGGTACAACATCCGTGGTTCAGGTGAATGATCCGGATAACTTCTTTAGTGAAGCGAACACCAATCAGACCCTAGCTGCCCCCGTCACATGGGACGGTACAAATTACACAACGGGCCAGATCGTTTCGCCTTCATTTGGGATCAACTTCACTGATGGGTCAGGAAACAGTTATACAGCCATCAGTTTCAATTTCTCCCCCAATACAGCCAATCAACAGGCTGATTCATTGGTCTGGGTGGGGAATAATGTTCCACCGAACGGGACAGTTTTAACCGTCACATCTGAATTCAACACTGCGGGCGGCACGACGCCGTTGAACAGCGACCTTGCCGTTTGTTTCGCCAGTGAAACCCTAATGCAGACGAACAAAGGCCTTGTACCAGCCGGCAAGGTCACAGAGGCGCATACGCTTCGTGATATTCATGGGGAATACTGGCCTGTGCGCATGCGGACCCACAGAACACTTGGCACCGCAGAATTTCTCGACACCCCCAATCACATTCCCTGCTGTATCCCTGCGGGCGCGCTTGGACGTGGGCTTCCCTTCCGGGACCTGGTGGTGTCGGCAAATCATGGGATATTTCTGAAATCGGATGTAGCACGAAATATATGTGGGATAGATACCCCCATGATTTCCGCAAAATTCCTGTGTGATTTCAACGGTATTCATCGGCAGGTCGAACGCAAAGAAATCACCTGGGTACATTTCCTTCTTGATCATCATGTTGCGCTTGATGTGCATGGCATTGGCGCAGAAAGCCTGCTTTTATCACCACAGGTTCTGCGCACTTTGCCCGAACCGCGCATCAAAGAACTTCGCCGCAAATACCCAATGATCTGGAGAGAGCGTGGAAAAACTCCACATCACCGCCTCAGCCGTAAGCAAAGCGAAAAATTACTGATGCGGTCCGCGAAAAACAACAAACCTTTATGCCGGGGGGCTGAAACACGGTCCCAGCTGGCCGGGTCCCTTCCGGTTACGCAGCTCTGTTCCAATAGCTCCGTTCAGGCACATTTGTAGGTATGCGCATCTGGCTGACAATCTAGTTGAACCTATGCACAACAGAAGACTGATCGGCGTTTCAGTTTCACATTCAGAACCAGCTGCGGCAAACAAGAAAGCCGTGGCACAAGGCCACGGCTTTCTAAAACGTATTCAGATCTGCTTATGCTGCAGAGGCACGTGAAGACAGCACATCGCCAATCTGACGCTGCGCATTGCCTTCATCACCACCACCAACAGCCGCTACTTCACGGGTCAGGCGTTCCAAGGCAGCTTCGTACAGCTGACGCTCAGAATAGCTTTGCTCACGTTGGTCATCGGTGCGGTGCAGGTCACGGACGACTTCAGCGATCGCAATCAGATCACCAGAATTAATCTTCTGTTCATATTCCTGCGCCCGGCGGGACCACATGGCGCGCTTTACACGGGCCTTGCCCTTCAGTGTCCCCATCGCCTGATCAATCATCGCTGGGGATGACAGGCCACGCATGCCAACTTCGGTGGCTTTGTGGGTTGGAACGCGCAGTGTCATTTTGTCTTTCTCGAACGAAATCACAAAGAGCTCAAGCTCGATGCCTGCGATTTCCTGCTCCTCGATCGAAATAACCTTCCCAACACCGTGAGAGGGGTAAACGACAAAATCATCGGGGCGGAATTCGTGTTTCTTTGCTTTGCTCATATGTTCTGGCTTTCTTCGTCGTGGCGTGTCGTTGCGTTACAATGCAGCGAGAAGCGTTCAGATCATTCTTCTGCGACAAAAATTCCAACGGGGCAGAAACCTCCCCCGCGGGTTAATTTATTTTGTGCAAAAAGACGTGTCAGGGTGCGAAACCCGGAACCTGATGCCTGTGTGCGTGCGTGTGTTTGTGCACCTAATATATCAGAAAAATGCATCTGTTAAAAGGCGGGCCTCTACCAGGGCAGGTACACCCCGGTAAATAAGGGGTTTCAGGCCTTAAAAACCGGCCCTTCCCCCACCATTAATCACATGATTTTCGAATCGGGCTTCAGCCGCCTTCGCCAGGCGCTTCTGAAAAGATCGTATCCAGTTTTCCGGTCTTGCCGTCATTTTCTTCGGCTTCTGGCAGCTGGTCTTTCTTGGTGATGATCACAGGCCAAAGTTCCGCGTATTTGCGGTTCAGTTCAACCCATTTTTCCATGTCAGGTTCGGTATCCGGGCGGATCGCATCTGCCGGACATTCCGGTTCACACACCCCGCAATCGATACATTCATCCGGGTGAATGGCGAGAAAGTTTTCACCTTCATAGAAGCAGTCCACCGGACAGACTTCGACACAGTCGGTGTATTTGCATCCAATGCAGTTGTCGGTGACGATATAGGTCATAGCTAAAGTCCGGAAATTCTACGTTGCTCTGCCCCAATTAAGCCACTCAAAGGCATCAATCAAGCAGGGAGGCACCGGAAAGAGGCAAATTGCGACGATCTTTCTTGGTGGGACGTCCTTTTCCCTCATATTTCGGCATGGGCGGGAAATTATTCTGATCAACACGCTTTTCCCGGGGTTGAGGCGGGTCAAGATCCTCGTATAAGGCCTGTGCTTCTGGTGCTGGCCCCCGCCGGATGCCGATCGCCACCACTTTGATCACCCGAACGTGATCATCTTTTGGGAATGTCAGGATGTCGCCCGGGCTGATTGTGCGGGCAGGTTTGCTGATTTTGGTGGAATTGATGCGGATCTTGCCTTCAGAGACCTGCTTGGCGGCAAGCGTCCGCGTTTTGAAAAACCGCGCATGCCACAGCCACTTATCCACCCGGAGCGAAGCAGTCTCCGCACCGGGGGTGTTTTTCGGATCAGACATATCTGATCACTTGTCTTTCAGACCCATCAGCGCAGCGGCGAAGGGATTGTCAGGATCAATCGGTTTTTCCTTGCGCGCAGGCTTGGCACCCCATGACTTAGGCTTCTGATCACCACGGTCATTGCCGCCTTTGCGACCCGGCTTGCCACCAGGTTTGCCTTTGCCGCCCGGCTTGCGCCCTGCACCACCTTCAGCGCGGCGGTTATTGCCACCCTGACGGTTGTTTTGGCGCTGTTGACGTGCCCATGTAAAGGTAAAGAAGGTTTCCATTTCTGGCGCTGCTTCTTCGGCAGGGGCTTCCGCTACAGCCGCATCTTCCGCCGCAGGTTCTTCTGCAGAGGTTTCTTCGGCTTTCGCTTCAACAGGTGCCTCTTCGGTCGCTGTTTCTTCTGCGTCCTTAACTGGCGCAGCAGCTGTTGCTTTCACCTTAACGCGTTCACCTTCTTCGGCTTTATAGCCAAGGCCACGCATCAGATCCGAGAACTGAACCAGCGTCATACCAGAGATCGACAGCATATCTGCAGATGCTTCGAAACCACCACGTGAATCTTCATTGCGCAGCATATCAGCCAGACGTTCCAGCATGTCGATACGGATCGCACGCTCGCCTGCCTGACGATAGCCACAGATATTGTGGTATCCGGCAGCAACATCTTTGACGGACGGGATTGTCACAAGACCCGGGGGCGGGCTTTCTGCAAATTCGTCATGTCCCTCAGACAGCGCCCAAAGCACAAGGCGCAAGCGTGTCGGTGCTGGCTTCAGCAAAAGCGGCATAAAGATCGTGAACTGACCAAAGCGCACACCATGTTTGCGCAGCAGGCCACGGGCGTCTTGATCCAGATCTTTAACTTCCATCGCAACCTGGTCGCGTGGCACGATGCCCTGCGCTTCCAGCAGACGAAATGCAAAGCCCCGGGCGATGCCAGTCAGGGTTTCATCACGGGACATGGCCAACATTGGCTCAAAGAGATTCGCAATTTTGCGGTCGATAAAGTGCTGCAGGCGGCGTGTCACTTTCTCAGAAACATCTGTCCCAGCCTCGTCATCAACAAAGGCTTGAACGCGTGGTTTCAGGGGGTCATCGCCCTTCACCAACTTGCCCACAGCGTATTCACCCCACATCAGACCACCCTGTTCGGTGAAGTCCATTTCTGTATCCGGCGCGTTATAAAACCGGTCAGATCTGAGTGAGAACTCAGGCGCAAGCGCTTGATATGCAGCGGTTTTCAGCGTTTTCGCCTCATCCCCTTCTGCGGATTTATCCAGGGTAAAGCGGAACCCTTCAAGACGGCCGGCAAATTGCCCCTCAACCGTCACTTCACCTTTGTCGTTCACGTCAGCCACCAGGCTCTCCTTCTGCTTCAATCGCCGCATCAAAACAGATGTGCGGCGATCAACAAATCGTTGGGTCAGCGCGTCATGAAGCGCGTCTGACAGGCGATCTTCTACAGCGCGCGTCGCCGCACGCCAATGATTTTCGTCTTTTGTCCAGTTTTTCCGCTGAGACACATAGGTCCAGGTCCGGATAAATGACAATCTTTTGGACAGGGCATCGATATCCCCTTCGGTCTGATCCAGCCGTTTTATCTGTCGCAACAGCCAGTCCTCGGGCAGCGGACCTTCTTTCAGATGGTTGAAAACCGTCATCAAAAGATTGGCATGTTCCCCGGGTGAAATCCCGCGAAAATCAGGAATACAGCAGACATCCCATAACAGACGCACATCAGACGGCGTGTTCACCCGCGCATTCACCAGATCATCCTGTGACAACGTCTGCAAAGCAATCAGATCATCCGC
This sequence comes from Halocynthiibacter sp., assembly GCF_049608145.1. Classification (NCBI taxonomy): domain Bacteria; kingdom Pseudomonadati; phylum Pseudomonadota; class Alphaproteobacteria; order Rhodobacterales; family Paracoccaceae; genus Halocynthiibacter; species Halocynthiibacter sp. The sequence continues at coordinate 8,237 of NZ_JBMYXF010000041.1, read as the reverse complement.
CGCCCTGGCCCGCATCAATCGCGGATCATCGGGTTGTTGTTCCAGTGACTTAATCAAGCGATCTGTTGTACCGAATTCCAGCTTTGAATTGCGCCATTCCAGACGTTTCAACGGGGCAAACCGGTGGTTACAGATCGCATCAGCCAGACCGTCATCCAACAACGGGGCCTCGCCCGTCACCCCAAAGCTGCCATGGTTCATATGCCGACCGGCACGTCCAGCAATCTGGCCCATTTCATGGGGAAACAATTCACGCATGCGACGGCCATCAAATTTGGCCGTAGATGAAAATGCCACATGATTGATATCCAGGTTCAGCCCCATACCAATCGCGTCAGTTGCCACCAGGTAATCGACGTCCCCATTCTGATACATCTCAACCTGGGCATTGCGCGTGCGTGGTGAAAGCGCGCCCATCACAACCGCTGCACCGCCTTTTTGGCGCTTGATCAGTTCAGCCATCCCATAGAGATTTTCCACCGAAAAGCTGACAATTGCAGATCGCCCGGGCATTCGACTGATTTTCTTTGAACCCGCATAAACAAGTTCAGACAGACGATCACGGGTCATGAAATACGCATCAGGCACCAGATCTCGGATCACATCACGCATCGTGGTTGCGCCCAGAAACAAGGTTTCATGTGTACCGCGTGCATTCAGCAGACGATCGGTGAAAATATGGCCCCGTTCCGGATCACCGCACAGCTGGATTTCGTCAATCGCCACAAAATCAGCGCCGATGGACAAGGGCATCGCTTCCACCGTGCAGACCCAGTATTTCGCACGCGGCGGTACAATACGTTCCTCACCGGTGATCAAAGCCACAACAGACGGTCCACGGATCGCAACGATTTTGTCGTAAACTTCACGGGCCAACAGGCGCAACGGCAGACCGATCACACCAGAGTTGCGCGCCAGCATCCGTTCAATAGCGTAATGGGTTTTACCCGTATTCGTCGGCCCGAGAACCGCTGTTATCTGTCCCTGCATCACCCTCACCCGGCGTTATCAGATCTTCTCGCCGCCCGTGCGGGCCTCAAGCTCGTTAATGGTTGCAGATATATGAGGCTGATGTGGATGTATAGCAGCAGAGGCCCGAAAGGCCTGCAATGCCGCGTCTTCATCCCCAAGATCACCCAGAATGGTGCCAAGCCCCGCGAACGCTTCATAGTGATCCGCATTCAGGGCAATCGTCCGCTGCAGCGCATCTAGGGCAGGTCCGTAATATCCGGCTTGAAAATAGGCCTTGGCCAAAGTGTTCCAACCTTCCGCAAAATCAGGCGCGTGATCCGTCATTGCGGTGGCATGTTCAAGGGCGGCCTGCCCTTCTCCGGCCTCAAGTGCCTCCAGCGCGCGCTTCAACAAAAGATCAACGCTGTGGGATCCGGATCGTGCCCATTCTACGCGGATTTTTGCCTCTACATCCTCCCAAGCAGCAAGATCAGGGGTCGCCAGCAATGCAAGCAGGTCATCGATTCCCGCCCCGCGGGCGGTCACCCCCATCTGTCCGCCACCGTCCTGTGCGCTGGCTGGCGTTGCAAACTGCAAATAAAAGAGCGAATTCATGCCCATTAACGCAATTATTACGGGACATGCCGTAAGGAAAGCTTTGAGGTGTGCTAAGAAATTGACCATAACGTAAGCATTCTATCAGACCCCCGGCAAAAAGCGAGAGCTGCCGGATCACAAACCGGAGGAATGTCATGAGCGACATTATCACTGCTGCAGTTGCAGCGCTGAGCGAAAAGATGACCGGCGGCTTTGACGGCTGCGCAAAGTTCACCCTGAACGGCGAAGGTTCAATCATCATTGATTCTGACGGTGTCCGTGCTGGCGACGATGATGCAGACGTGACACTGGCTGCCGATGCCGACGTTTTTCAGGCGATCCTGGAAGGCGACCAAAACCCGACCACCGCATTCATGACAGGCAAACTGTCTGTTGATGGTGACATGGGCATGGCTATGAAACTGGCATCGGTTCTCGGCTGATGTCAGACGCGCCTTTTCACAATGATCTTGCGGACGGTCCCGACGGGGGATATGCGGCCTGGCTGCATTGTTCCGATGGGGTACGTATCCGGGTTGGTCACTGGCCTCTGCCGCGGCAGGTAGGCCCTGAAAAGGCAGATGTAAACGGAACGGTCCTGATGTTTCCGGGCCGGACCGAATATATCGAAAAATACGGTCGTGCGGCGGCAGATTTTGCCGCCCGCGGCTTTGAAATGATTGCGATTGATTGGCGTGGACAGGGGCTTGCGGATAGACTCCTTGAGGATCCGATGATGGGTCATGTCGGTGCATTTACAGATTACCAAAAAGACGTGGATGCGGTTATGGCCTGGGCTGAACAGCAGGACCTGCCAAAACCTTGGTATCTCATCGGCCATTCCATGGGGGGCGCAATTGGAATGCAGGCTTTGCATGCCGGGCTGGACGTTCGGACAGCCGCATTTTCTGCCCCGATGTGGGGCATTCGTCTCAGCAAAATCACCAAATTTTTTGCGGGTTTCATCTACAGACTGGCCCGCATGCTTGGCTGCACGCGACGCTATGCGCCCAGCACCAACAGCGCATCTTATGTGCTGGATGCAGAATTTGATGACAATATGCTAACCCGCGACCCGGACATGTGGCAGCATATGCAAAGCCATATCCACGCCGAACCCCAGTTTGGCCTTGGCGGACCCAGCATCAAATGGGTTGGCACCTCGCTGCAGGCCTGTGCGGATCTCCTGCAACGCAAGGCCCCGGATTTACCCATCATTACATTTCTAGGCAAAAATGAACGTATCGTTGATGTGGAAGCTGTTCACCAGCGTATGAACAGCTGGCCCAACGCAACACTGCATCTGATCGACGATGCGGAACACGAGGTCATGATGGAAGTCCTTGAAATCCGCACGTTTGTTTTCGATACCTGCGCAGATCATTTTACGGCGCACCCGTGATCTGTTAACTGGCAGGGTGAATCACATCTGCCATGCCTCAACCAACGGACCTGCCCCATGACTGATCGCAAACGTGTTGTCCTTTCCAGTGACCACGCCGATATCGAACTGCGCAAAACCATTGTCGCCTATGTTGAAACCCTAGGATATGAGGCCGTTGATATCGGCCCGCAAACCTCTGAAAGCACCCATTACCCACTGCATGGCCAGGAAGCCGCGAAACGTGTTGCATCTGGCGACTGCGATCTTGGCATCCTGATCTGTGGCACCGGCCAAGGCATTATGATGTCCGCCAACAAAGTGCCCGGCATCCGCTGTGGCGTCTGTTCCGACACATTTTCCGCCCGCATGATCCGCGCCCATAACAACGCGCAAATGCTGTCCATGGGTGCGCGCGTGATTGGCGAAGGCCTGGCCCTTGAGATCGTCGAGGCCTTCCTGACCACCGATTTCGAAGGCGGCCGCCACGCCACCCGCGTCGACATGATCGAAGCATAAATATAAACATGCCCCGCCGTCACACGCGGGGCAGTTCATTTCAGGCTCCCGCCAGCTATATCCCATCCGAGAACCTAAAATCGTCTGTCGCGACATTGCCGCGATAAACTGCCAGAGCGAAAAACACCCCTTCGCCCGCCCTGCAGCGAAAGTCTCAAGATAGCATAGACTCGCCGATGCTGCGCCCGTCACCAATGACTGCTTTCGCGATCGAACAACACCACTGACGGTTGTTTGCCCGGCGCCCGTGGGTTAAGATATCCCAATGAGCTATGATCTTAGCATTTTTGCACCCAAACTGAACGCTGACCTAGTGGACCAATGGACTAAACGTCTGAACGCATACGACCGTATAGAATATGAATTCCACCCAAGTGTTAAATTTGAGATTGGTTGGTTTGGCTTCTGGCCTATCAAAATAACCACTCCCCGACCTCGGCTATTCTCTGCACGTCAAGAATATATGTCGGGTTTTGATATGTCTGTCCTTAATTTTGATTTTGAAAGTTACTTCAACCTAAAAAACGACGAGGTAGAGACGAGGCGGGAGCAACTTAGGGCGGAAGGTCTGGACCTAGAGCTTTGGGAAGGCTTCAAGTCACAAGTCTTAATTTCATTCAAACCCAACAACAGGTTTGAAGCACGGCTTTCCTTTATATCCGCAGCCATTTTGACTGAAGAACTAGGAGGCATATGCAATGATCCTCAAACAGGCGAAATGCTGGGTCAAGGCCATGTATTCTCTTGGGCGATTGAACGCGTTAGCCAATATGATTTGGACACGCAGGGCCAAAATTTGACTTCTCATCCCTTTGACGGTTGGAAGTAGCCATTAGATATTCCGATATGAAAGTCGACTTTGTCCGTGTATCCGACCTTGGCGTGAACAGTCATAAAGATTTGCGCCTGCAGGTCGGACATTTGGGGCGGCCTTGCATGACGCTGCCTGTCAATTACGGTTCAACAACCTGAGCTATCCGGTCAAAGCTTCCGACGCCCCACACCAGCTGTATCCACAAATTCACAGGCTTTTCCCTTGTCTCTGCGCCCCTGCCCGCCTATCTCAGTAGGAACCATTTTCTGAGAGGTCTCAATGCAGTTTTCCCTTCCATTCGCCGCCCCCGAAATCAACCGCGACGCGGCAAGTGAAACCGGGGGGGATGCGCTTGGCAACCTGCCGGAATGGAACCTGGACGACCTTTACACAGGCGAAGACGCGCCAGAACTCGAATCCGACATGGCTTGGCTTGAAACCAACTGCGCGAAATTCGCCACCGATTACGCGGGCAAGCTGGATGGTTTAAGTGCTGCGGACATGTTGGCCTGCATTGAACTGCAAGAAGAAATCAACCAAAAAGCCGGGCGCATCATGTCCTATGCGGGCCTACGCTATTACCAAAACACCATGGATGCGGGGCGCGCGCAGTTCATGCAGAACTGCCAGGAAACCCTGACCGACTATACCGGCCATCTTGTGTTTTTCTCACTTGAGTTCAACCGCTTGGACGAGGCCCACCTCGCCGACCTGCTGACAGAAAATGCCGATCTTGCCCGCTACAAACCCGTGTTTGACCGTATGCGCGCGATGAAACCGCATCAGCTGTCTGACGAGCTGGAACAATATCTGCATGATCAGTCCTCAGTCGGTGCCGCCGCCTGGAACACGCTGTTTGATGAAACCATCGCGGGCCTGATGTTCAACATGGATGGCGAAGAGTTGAACCTTGAGGCGACGCTGAACTTCCTGACCGATCAGGACCGCAGCAAACGCGAAGCCGCATCACATGAATTGGCGCGGGTGTTTGGCGAAAACGTGCGCCTCTTTGCCCGCGTTCACAACACTTTGTCCAAAGACAAAGAGGTCGAAGATCGTTGGCGCAAAATGCCATCCCCGCAAGCCGGACGTCACCTGTCAAACCACGTGGAACCTGAGGTGGTCGAGGCCCTGCGCAACGCGGTTGTCGCCGCCTATCCCAAGCTGTCGCACCGTTATTATGCCTTGAAAGCCAAATGGTTGGGCCTTGAGACCATGCAAACCTGGGACCGCAACGCGCCGCTTCCGATGGAAAGTGAACGTTTGGTTACCTGGGACGAAGCCCGCGCAATTGTCGATGGGGCTTATGGCGATTTCGACCCACGTATGAAGGAAATCGCAGCCCCGTTTTATGACAAGGGCTGGATTGACGCCGCCGTAAAACCCGGCAAAGCCCCTGGTGCCTTTGCCCACCCCACGGTCACCAATGTGCATCCTTATGTGATGTTGAACTATCTTGGAAAGCCCCGTGATGTCATGACCTTGGCGCATGAATTGGGCCACGGCGTGCACCAGGTGCTGGCGGCGGATCAGGGCGAAATGCTGTCCTCCACGCCCTTGACCTTGGCAGAAACCGCATCCGTCTTTGGCGAGATGCTGACCTTCCAAAAATTGCTAGACGGCGCCAAGGACCAAGCGGAACGCAAAATCATGCTGGCGGGCAAAGTCGAAGATATGATCAACACCGTCGTGCGCCAAATCGCGTTTTATGACTTTGAATGCAAACTGCACGACGCACGCGCCGAAGGCGAATTGACCCCAGACGACATCAACGCCCTGTGGATGTCCGTGCAAGCCCAAAGCCTTGGCCCGGTGTTTGAATTCGCGCCCGGCTATGAAACCTTCTGGGCCTACATCCCGCATTTCGTGCACTCGCCCTTCTACGTCTACGCCTATGCGTTCGGTGATGGCCTCGTGAACGCACTTTACGCGGTCTACGCCGAAGGTGACGCGGACTTCCAAGAGAAGTACTTCGACATGCTTAAAGCTGGCGGGTCCAAGCACCACAAAGAACTGCTTGCCCCCTTCGGCCTAGACGCCTCAGACCCCGCCTTCTGGGACAAAGGCCTGTCAATGATTTCCAGCATGATCGATGAATTGGAAGCGATGGAATAGCCCATTGTCAAAATGCCTTGCTGATCAGTCTGGTCTGCAGGGCATTTTGTTCTTTTGAGCATCAGCTTATGCGAGTGTTTCTCTACCAGAATTGTTTTTTAAGCACATATGGAAATCAATGCCGAAACTTCACTTTGGTGAACGATACAAAAGTGGTGGGAAAGCTTTCCCCAAAAAGCGCAACAGGCTTTTTTCATTCATCACCAACGCATAACGTACATAATCCGGATCTTCGGACATATGTACTTCCTCGGCCCGAGCCCGGGCATAATACAACCCATTCACCGTCAGAAGCGCGATAGTCGCTACGATTTTCTCAGTCAAAGTTGCATCAGCAAGAAACGGCATTGCTGTCAGCCAGAAGAAAATGGATTTGGAAAAGTAATCCGGGTGTTTTAGATATTTGTAGGGTCCACACGTCACAACTCCCCGATTGGTCAAATTTGACCATCTAAGCCCGAAAGAACATGTCGCCCAAACCCAGACAACATAACTGACGAGCAAACCCAATAACCAAGGCAACGTCACGGACGGGTACGACTGGATCATTTCATACCATGGTTCTCCGACATATCGGTTGGCGATCTGTCCAAATGTCACATGATTAAAAGGCTCATAGCAAGCCAAAGTCACCACCCAGCCCCAAACCAAAGGATTAACCGTCCGGATCTGTGAATCAAACAGGCGCAATGTCAGACTGTAACCGGTGCAGACGACAACAAGCTCAAAGATGATCGATAGAAAGACAAGTCTACGTGTAATTAGCACCCAATCCCCAGAAAACCATATCTGAACCGGTGCTATATCGGCGACATTCAGAACAAGATAATAAAACATAATTGGCAGAAAGAAACCTTTAACGACCCAGCCCAGTGCAAAACTGTTCATATTCGCGACTTCGGCACCTTTCGACTGACCTGTCAGCCATGCGCCGACTTGCCAATATCCATCACGGGGGCTGATCATCCGCGCGTCAGTCCAGAAAATGTATACAGCAGCCAATATACATAAGGCAGGTAGGAATAAAACAAACACGTAAAAAGCTGGAAACAAGTGGGCTATTGGATAGATGCGAAACACGAAATGACACAGGAAAACAGCAGTGATTGTAGCAGAAAGGCCGACAAACTTCGTCATAGTTCGTTTTAGATCAAAACCATGTATTCTTTGCCCAACCAGGCCTGAACTCTGCCGGATGTGTGACTTTGCAATAAAAACTTCCAGAATTGCAACCGGAGTTGCATAGGCAAAAATTAGAACCAATGCTCCAAACACAGGGGACCTCACCGGATAGACTGACAACCAGACCATAGCAACGAACAATGCCGCAGCCCCCGTCAGATTGATCCATTCAGTGGTCACCGAAACTGGTAGTTCTTTTTTGACAGAATTCATACTTCAACCTCTGCTCCGGACCTGCAGTCAATTTGGGGCAACAATATGGCCGAATGCAGATAATTTAACCTAAAGAGCAAACGCCATGATGTTACTTCAACTGACTGTCTTTTGATCCACGCCTATTAATCCCGCCACGGGCTTGAAAACTTGCGTCGCGGTCTTGCATGCACTCGATGCACAGCTTAACGCCGGGCACGGCTGTGCGTCGGGCCTCGGGGATTTCTTCTTCGCAGTCGGCGCAGAACTTCAGGCTTTCACCCTGTGGTGTGCGGCGGGCTTTCATGCGGGCGAGTTCGTCATTGACGCTTGCCTCGATCTGCTCAGAGACCGCGCCGTCTTTTGCCCATCCACCAGCCATGTTCACCTCCGCTTTCTGTCACGAATGACCCTGACGCAACGACAGGCGGCAATCAAGGGCACGCCCCTTGTCAGTTCTGAGAATTCCCCTACCCTGTGATAAAT
>NZ_JBMYXF010000040.1:0-29550 GCF_049608145.1 Halocynthiibacter sp. | reverse complement strand
AATTAGCGAAGCTCCCGATATTTCACAGAAAGCTGGGAACATTCGGTACGTTCGCGGCAATTCGAAAACCTTCATCGCCATAACGTCCCAAGAACGTTAACTGCGTCGGATTTCCGTCTGCGATACATCAAAATATAGTAAGAGCGCCCGAACCCCTTCAGGCGTTCTTATATTTTCAAATCCATCATCGGATCAAGAGAACCAGCCGGTAACCTTGCCCCAAACCGAGGTTTCTGCTGCAGGTTCAGCTTCTGCGGCAACAACATCACCACCGTCAATACCAGGCAGGGCTTCGCCGTCAAAATGCTCTTCGTCCGCCTGAACAACGGCTTTCTCAACCACCTCAGGTGTGAAGATCGCCAGCAAGCCCAGCATCTTAGACAGGGTTGCAGGTCCAGCCATGCCATCAACGGCCACACCTTGTTGTGCCTGGAATTCTTCTACGGATTTCTTTGTACCCGCCCCAAAGTGACCATCCGCATCAATGCCCAGACACTGTTGCATGTTTTTCACCATCTCACCACGTGATCCAACGCGCAGCAGGATCAGTTCTGGCAGGCCCATTTTCGCAAATGTATCCGGACCAGCAATGCCATCAGCCGCAAGACCGTTTGCCGCCTGATATTCTTTCAGGGCTTTTTCTGTGCCGGGGCCAAAAGCACCATCCGCATCCACACCCAATTTTTCCTGCAGGCGTTTAACCGGTGCGCCCTTCAGGCCGCGTTTCAGAATAGACATATATAACTCTCCCAGATTGATTACTGACCAGAGATTAACCAGTTTCACATGCCCTGTCGAACCAAACCTGGGGGGAAAACGGCCTGACTTATCTCAGGCCTGCAGCCCACGCAAAAGTACGGGGATCAGAACCATCAAGATCAGAAGGCGGGCGATGTGATGGGCCGCAACAAAGGTGCCGTCCACCCCCATCTGTGCGGCAAGCGCAATCATGACCTCAAGCCCACCCGGGGCGAAGGAAATGAACAGCGCTTCGGTAGGAAGACCCAGCAACATCGCCACCGCCGCACCACCGGCAAGCGCAATAAGGGATGCAACCAACGTCATGGCAAGCCCGGCAATAATCGCGCCTTTGAGATCTGCCATACTGACCCCTTGAAAACGGCTGCCAATCAATGTCCCAATCACAGCAAAGGCTGACAATCCAATCCAGGACGGCAGGGTTCCGGGTGTCGTTTCTGTCAGGTGACTGATCGCTGACACCACAAAACCAGCAAGAAAAACCGCAGCGGGAATGTTTTTGCGGCGTAAAAGCCAAGCAACACCCAGCCCCACAACAATCAGAACCAAGATCCAAGCATAGCCCATAATCACCGTATCTTGTGGCGCAGCATCGCCTTTGGGGATCAATCCCATCACTGGCGGCACCAGAAGCGTCAGCAACATCACACGCAGGGTCTGTATCAGGCTGACCCTGGCGACATTCATGCCCTTATCTTCCGCAATGGCAATTGTGTAACTTAACAATCCCGGAACAGCCGCCACTGTGGCCTCAGCCCGAGAGAAACGAAACAGGCGTGAAAACAACATGACGTTCAGTTTGATCGTCAGAAAAAGCACCGCGACCAACGCAAGAAAACTAACCGGCCATGCGGCGGCGGCCTGAATAACCTCGGGCGTCACACCCGCCCCAATGCCGATCCCCAGGATCAACATACAGAAATCACGCAACAGATCCGGTACATGGGTGCGTAGACCAGCAAGGGCTGCAAATGTCACCATCAGTGCAGGCCCCGTCAGATAGGGCGCAGCTATGCCCAGCAGATCCGCTATAACGGCAGAAACGCCGCCAATCAGCAGCGTCAGCCCCGTATCCCGAATGTCAGAAAGCTTGGTCACATGAGGTCCCCGTTATGGTCGCACCCTATGAGGGCAGACGGGAAACCTCAAGCAGAGGGCCCCTGGTCGTCAATGCATTGCCAGACTAAAAGGCAGCTCTTCGCGCGCGGCACGATACCAGGCCCGGATTTGTGCACGTTCTTCGTTGTCCATAGCCGTGACATTCGCAGGTGGCATTGCATGGGTTACACCCGCCTGCAGGTACACCTGTTTCGCGGCGCGGGCGATGTCAGCACGGGTTTCCAGCAACAGGTTTTTTGGTGCACGATGGATCCCATCCCAGAACGGTTCGCGCGCATGGCACATGGAACAGCGCCCGGCAACGATATTGGCAGCATCGTCAAACCCTTCTGCGGCGGCAAAAACCTGTTCTGTCGGGGTCAGGTCGCGTGCCTGTGAGTCCTCATAACTGTCCTGACGCAGGGGCGCAGTCGAGATCCACATAATCAGAATGAAGATCAGAACAGAAACAAGCCAAGTCCATGTCGGATTGCCTTTTCCCGCGTGGATCGAGTTGAAATAATGTCGGATCGTCACCCCCAGCAGGAACACAAGACTGGCAATCAGCCAATTATATTCCGTCGCAAACGCCAGTGGGTAATGGTTGCTCAGCATCAAGAAGATAACTGGCAGCGTCAGGTAGTTGTTATGGGTCGACCGCAGCTTGGCAATCTTACCGTATTTCGCATCTGGCGTACGCCCGGCTTTCAGATCCCCGACAACAATACGTTGGTTTGGCATGATGATCAGAAACACATTCGCGGTCATAATCGTTGCCGTAAACGCCCCAAGGTGCAAAAGCGCCGCCCGTCCGGTAAAGATCTGATTGTACCCCCAGGCCATCGCAACAAGGATCAGGAACAGCAGCACCATCAGCAGGGTTGGCGTTTCACCCAGCTTTGATTTGCACAAAAAGTCATAGATCAGCCAACCAAGTGTCAGAGACCCAGCAGACACCAGAATGGCCTGAAACTGTGTCAGTTCCATTTTGCTGAGATCAATCAGATAAAGTTCTGCGCCAGCCCAATACACGATCATCAATAGGGCTGCGCCCGACAGCCAGGTCGTGTAGCTTTGCCATTTATGCCAAGTCAGGTGTTCTGGCATGGCTTCCGGTGCAACCATATATTTCACCGTGTGATAGAAGCCACCACCATGCACTTCCCATTCCTCGCCAAATGCACCTGCGGGCAGGTCGGGTGCTTTGCGCAACCCAAGATCCAGCGCGATAAAATAGAACGACGCCCCGATCCAGGCCATCGCCGTAATCACATGCAACCAGCGTACGGCAAAGCCGAGCCAGTCAAACATTATCGCCAGATCCTGCATTGGGGTCTCCCTCTGTGTTGGTCCCGTAGGTATGCCACATCCGGTTTTATCTTGCCATTTGCGAAATTTCCAGACAGTTTCAAATTCTGTGATAAAATCACAGGTAAAGCAAAACAAAAGAAGGCCACCATGTCCTATTTTGAAAACATCCGTACGTTTGTCCGTGTGTATGAACTTGGTTCCATGTCTGCGGCGGCCCGGGATCAACGTATTTCACCTGCGGTGGCATCTTCCCGAATTTCCCAACTGGAAAATCATCTGAACGTACGGTTGTTTCAACGCACAACCCGGTCTCTGAATGCAACGGAACAAGGGCAGATCTTCTATGAAGGTGCCCAGCGCGTGATCGAAGCCGTAGAAGATGCCGAAGCTGCAATTTCCGATGTCACCAGCAATCCCCGCGGCACTCTGTATATTGCCGCCCCTTTAGGTGTGGGCCGGCGTTATATCGCGCCTTTGTTGCCAGCGTTTAAGAAAGAATACCCCCTTGTGGATGTGCGCCTACGCCTGTCAGATCGCCGGATTGATGTGACACAGGAAGGCCTAGACGTTGCATTTTTCTTAGGTACGCCAGAAGACAGCAACCTGAAGATCCGCAAGATTGCGGATTGTGAACGTTTGCTTTGCGCATCACCCGATTACATTCGCGCCCGAGGATTGCCCACAAATGGTGCCGAACTGGTAGGCCAGAAACATGACTGTCTGATCCTTCGTTTCCCCGGAGCCACCGAATTTCAATGGCAGTTGCAAACACCCGAAGGAACAAAACGATACGCAATCTCCGGCCCATTTGAAACAGACGACGGGGATGTCCTGACGAACTGGGCCCTGGAAGGCCAGGGCATCGTTCTGAAACCTCATTTTGAAGTCGCCCATCATTTGGCAGAAGGACGCCTAGTTCCGGTGGCCACCGAAACCCCACCCCTGCCAGTGCAACTGGGTCTGCTATATGCCCACCGACGCCACCAAGATCCGAAATCCCGCCTTTTCATTGATTTTATGGCCGAACGGGTGAAGGCCCTATTTCAGGAAAACCAAGACAGTTCCCGCGACACTTAAGCCTAGAATACCTATTGGATCTTCCCGAGATATTCGGAGAGATAGAAAATGTCATTCAGTCAGTGTTTCGACACTATGCTATAGCCACGATTGGACAAGGTCTGAAAAGCCCGAGATAAGTAAATCACATTTAGCTATTTCCCCCCTTTGCGAGTCACCCCCAGATATGTCAAAAATCTGAATGACCGACAAATTCATCCGCGCCCGTAACTCCGCTCAGAAAACAGAGCGTCGTAAGCAAATCCTGATTGCCGCCCGTCAGGTTGCGTTGAAAGATGGCCTTGATGCCCTGACGCTTGCAGGTATTGCGGCAAAAGCCGGCATCACCAAATCCGCCTTCTATCGCTATTTCCGCAGCAAAGAAGAAATTCTGGCCTGGCTTCTAATGGGCGAAGCAGCATTGATGGCCCAGGATATGCGAAACCATATGGCAGGCTGTAAAAACATCGTTGAAGCGGCTGATCGATATGTCAGTCTCTGCGTTGCTAAGCCTATGTTTTGCAGACTTGTCAGCGAAATGGCCACCAATCTGGAACAAAATATCGCCCCGGAACCAATTATCGCGATCAAAAAAGAAACCGCCAGACAGTTGGAAGAATGGTGCCAGATCCTGGTGGAACTGGATATCGTGTCAGATCCTATGCAAGCCGTGCACTTTATTCGCACAGCTTATGTCATTCTGGCAGGTCTTTGGCCCGTGACCAATCGAAATGAAGATACGCTCCAGGCCTCTCAAGAAGCAGGCCTGGGACATTCTTTCACATCTTTCGAAGACGAATTCCGTCTGATCCTTGTGACCTATGCCCGGGGCCTGATGGCCGCATAACAGGGATTAGCTGCCACGATAAGTGGAACAGCCATACGGCGACAGCAAAAGCGGCACATGATAGTGGCTGTCTTCATTCATACCAAAACGGATAGGCACCTGATCAAGGAACAAGATTTCCTCATTCACCTGCCCTGTGGCACGCAGATAATCACCTGCAAAAAAGATCAACTCGTAGGTGCCTGTCTGAAATCTATCTTCCGGCAGGATCGGACTGTCAGTACGACCATCCGCATTGGTCACGCTTTCGGCGATCTTTTTGTGGGAATTGCCCGTCACTTTGTACAGCTCAATTCTGATCCCCTCAGCAGGGCAGCCCTTTGCCGTATCCAGAACATGTGTGCTTAACCAGCCAGCCATTTCGCCTCTCCCTTATTTTGTATCGTTTTGCCTGCATTTTTCCCTTCGGGAAAGCGGCGCCACATGAAAACAGTTTAAGGCAAATTTTGAAGGCCACTGGCTTTATTTTAAGCTAACATGAAAATAACAAACCGGTGATAAGGAAATATCGTGCAGAACTATCCGCGTGACATGCTTGGCTATGGCGCCAATGCCCCCGATCCAAAATGGCCGGGCGGCGCAAAAATTGCTGTGCAATTCGTCGTTAACTACGAAGAAGGCGGGGAAAATTGTATCCTGCATGGGGATGAGGCATCCGAAGCTTTTCTATCCGAGATTGTCGGCGCCGCACAATGGTACGGTCAACGACACTGGAACATGGAATCAATATATGAATATGGCGCGCGATCCGGTTTTTGGCGTCTGCACCGTCTGTTCAATGAAATGCAGATCCGGCCTACCGTCTATGGTGTTGCCACGGCCCTTGCCCGATCACCTGCGCAAGTTGCTGCCATGCAAGCATCCGACTGGGAAATCGCCAGTCACGGTCTGAAGTGGATCGAATATAAAGACGCCAACGTAGAAACCGAACGCGCCGACATGGAAGCTGCGATCAAACTGCATACCGAAATTACCGGTGAACGCCCCACCGGGTGGTACACAGGTCGCTGTTCGGTCAACACCGTAGACATCGTTACGGATGAAGGCGGGTTTGATTATATCTCCGACACCTATGATGATGATCTGCCGCACTGGCGTCACCACAATGGTCGTGATCAGTTGATCATTCCTTACACGCTAGATGCCAACGATATGCGGTTCGCTACACCGCAAGGCTTCAATTCCGGCGATCAGTTCTTCAGTTATCTACGCGACAGCTTTGATGCGCTGTATCGCGAAGGCGAAGGCGGCAAAGCCAAGATGATGTCGATCGGCATTCACTGTCGCCTGCTGGGTCGTCCAGGCCGGGTTGAGGCCCTACGCGATTTTATTGAATACGCCATGTCGCACGAAGATGTCTGGTTCCCGCGCCGCATCGACATTGCCCGTCACTGGCAGGAACATCACCCAGCGCCTGCGCAATGGGCCCGACCATCGCAAATGTCGCGCGACGCATTTGTCACGGCCTATGGCGGCATCTTTGAACACTCTGCTTGGGTTGCCGAAAACGCCCATGAACTAGAAAAAGGTCCGGCGCATGATTGCCTTGAAGGCGTTCACAGCCTGCTGTGTCGCGCCTTCCGTGCCGCTGATCATGACGCCCGCCTTGGCGTGCTGAATGCCCACCCGGATCTTGCAGGCAAACTCGCTGCTGCGGGGCGCCTGACAGAAGAAAGCACGTCGGAACAGGCCAGCGCCGGGCTTGATATGTTGACGGACCAGGAACGCGAAACCTTCACCCGCCAGAACACCGATTATGTTGCCAAACATGGCTTTCCCTTCATCATCGCTGTGCGTGATAACGACAAAGCCTCGATCATGGCTGCATTTGAACGCCGGATTAACAACGACAGTGACACAGAATTTGCGGAAGCGTGCAAACAGGTAGAGCGCATCGCTTGGTACCGCCTCTCTGATACATTGGAGAGCGCCCTGTGACCCGTACCCTGCAGACCCAACCTATGACACGCGAAGCCTTTGCCCCGTTTGGGGATCTCATGCAGATCGAAGGCGATCCCGATGTGATGATCAATCAGGGCATGTGTGGCCGCTATCATGACAAAGCACATCTGGATTTTGACGGGGGCCGCATGGGCGTCAGCCTGTTTAACGCCACCCCCCGCGCCCTGCCCTATACGCTGGATATGATGGAACGCCATCCTTTGGGCTGTCAGGCATTTGTGCCGATGACCGAGCATGGGTTTCTGGTGATCGTTGCACCGGATGATAGCGGCAAACCGGGCCTGCCTCGCGCTTTTCTGACGGATCCGGGCCAAGCGATCAATTTTCACCGCAACACTTGGCATGGGGTTCTGACACCTTTACACGCTCCAGGCCTGTTTGCGGTAATAGACCGGATTGCGACGGACGGGGATGCCGCCGACAATCTTGAAGAATACTGGTTTGAAACGGCCTGGACAGTCGTCAAACCAGAATAAGAGCCGTTCTAACGGCCTTAAACGCTGGTCTGAAAAGACCATCGAGGGACAGTCAAACGGGAGGAGAAACCAATGACTGATATGACAACGGACGCCATGCGCGATCCGAATAACACGCCACCACTGGCCACAGCGATTCCGCTGGGCCTGCAACACGTACTGGCAATGTTTGCATCCAACGTAACCCCATCCATCATTGTTGCAGGGGCTGCGGGCCTTGCATTTGGTGGTGCAGAACAGGTCTATCTGATCCAGATGGCCATGTTATTTGCAGGCATCGCAACCCTGTTTCAAACTGTGGGCGTCGGCCCAATTGGTGCGCGCCTTCCAATCATGCAAGGCACAAGCTTTGCATTTGTTGGCGTGCTCGCCGGTATCGCCGCAACCCAGGGCCTGGGTGTTGCGCTGACCGCCTGTCTGATCGGTGGCATCATTCACTTTGCGTTGGGGTCTGTCATTCAGCACCTGCGTTTCCTGTTCCCGCCTCTGGTCACCGGCCTCGTCATTCTGGCGATTGGTCTGTATCTGATCCCTGTGGCAATCAAATACGCCGCTGGCGGTGCTGCTCCGTTTCAGATGGAAGCGGAAAGCTTTGGTTCCATGAAACACTGGTCCGTTGCCCTGACAGTGGTTGTCGTCGCCCTTGGCCTAAAGTTCTGGACCAAAGGCACGATTTCCAACGCTGCTATTCTAATCGGCATGATCGTTTCCTACATCTTGGCCTATATGCTGGGCATGGTCAGCTTTGACAAAGTCGCGGGTGCCGACTGGATCACATCCATCCACGTCATGCCTTATGGGTTTGAATTCAACCTTGGCGCCGTCGTTGCTGTTACGCTGATTTCCGTCGTGTCCGCAATTGAAACCGTGGGCGATGCGTCAGCCACCACCAAAGCCGGTGCTGGCCGCGACGCAACGGATGAAGAAATCGCAGGCGCGACCTATGCGGATGGCTTGGGCACTGCTGTGGCATCTGTCTTTGGCGGACTGCCAAACACATCCTTCAGCCAGAACGTTGGCATCGTTGGCATGACCGGCGTCATGAGCCGCCATGTTGTAACCATCGGCGCGATCTTCCTGATCCTCTGTGGTCTGCTGCCAAAAATCGGCGCGGTCATCGCATCTATGCCTCTGCCCGTTCTGGGTGGCGGCGTGATTGTGATGTTCGGCATGGTGGCCTCTGCGGGCCTGAACGTGCTGACCGAGGTCAACATGAACCGTCGCAACATGATCATCATCGCGATTTCACTGGCTGCGGGACTGGGTCTGAACCTTGTGCCAACCGCCGTGCAATATCTGCCGGGTGTTCTGAAGGTTCTTGCCACATCAGCCGTTGCGCCAACCGCGCTAATGGCCGTGGTTCTGAACTTGGTCCTGCCAGAAGATATCGACTGATTTAACACAGCTGGTCCCGGCACACCGGGGCCAGCAAATATATAGAAAAATACATTTCTTCACTTGATACATCCACCAACATTTATAAGATTTTAAACCCGCTCAATGAAGTGACCTCGCTCACTTTCCACTTCTTGTGGTAGCCTATCCAAATTCAGCACGGATAAATGGAGCAGGGAGCCGTCCAAGGCCTTTCTAAAATGCCAGTTTCAAGAATCACAGAATGCATTCCTTCCCTACAGCGGACAGGCCAAACAAAAACCCCGGCCACATGGACCGGGGTTTTCTTTGGCTATGTGAGGGGTCTTAGTGGCCCAGGATCTGGCTGAGGAACAATTTTGTTCGGTCAGATTTCGGGTTATTAAAGAACTCTTCTGGTTCGTTTTGTTCAACGATTTGCCCTTGGTCCATGAAGATCACGCGGTTGGCAACCTGACGGGCAAAGCCCATCTCGTGGGTTACGCAAAGCATGGTCATGCCCTCTTCCGCGAGTTCGATCATAGTGTCGAGCACCTCTTTGATCATCTCAGGGTCAAGCGCGGATGTTGGTTCATCAAACAACATGATCCGAGGTTTCATGCAAAGCGAACGCGCAATCGCCACACGCTGTTGCTGACCACCAGAAAGCTGACCGGGGTATTTGTCAGCCTGCTCGGGAATTTTCACCTTCTCGAGGAAATGCATCGCGATTTCTTCGGCTTCTTTCCGGGGTGTCTTGCGAACCCAGATCGGTGCCAGCGTACAGTTTTCCAGAATGGTCAGATGCGGAAACAGGTTAAAGTGCTGGAAACACATACCCACTTCGCGACGGACTTTGTCGATGTTTTTCAGATCTGAGGTCAGTTCAGTGCCATCAACGATGATGTCACCCTGTTGGTGCTCTTCCAGACGGTTGATACAACGGATCAAGGTCGATTTCCCGGAACCAGACGGCCCCGCAATAACGATACGCTCCCCTTCATTCACCGTCAGGTTGATGTCACGCAGCACGTGAAAGGCACCATACCATTTGTTCATGTTGTTGATTTGAATAGCGACTTCAGAGCTTACATGCATCTTCGAGCGGTCGATTTCACGTTCAGTAGCAAGTTCAGACATTATTTGAACTCCTTCTTAATGGGATGTCTTGAGCTTGCGCTCGAGATACATGGAGTAACGGGACATGGAGAAGCAGAAGATGAAGAACACAAACGCGATAAACGCGAACAGTTCCCAGTAAATGCCGTTCCATTGTGCGTTCGCTCGAATACCGGCTGTTAGGCCAAGTGGATCAAGGATCGCGATGATCGACACAAGCGTGGTATCCTTAAAGATACCAATGAAGGTCGACACGATACCCGGAATAGAGATCTTCAGTGCCTGTGGCATGATGATCAGGCGTTGTGCCTTCCAGTAATCCAGACCCAATGCGTCTGCGGCTTCATATTGACCACGTGGCAAAGCTGCCAAACCACCGCGCACAACCTCAGCCATGTAGGCTGCGGCGAACAGGGTCACCATGATCAAAACACGCAAGATGATGTCAAATTCCGTGCCGGGTGGCAGGAAGATGTTCAACAGCGTGGACGCAACAAACAGCAAGGTGATCAAAGGCACACCACGGATGAATTCAATGAACCCAACGCAAAGTGCTTTTACGATCAACAAATCAGACTGACGACCAAGCGCCAGAACGATGCCCAAAGGCAAAGATCCAACAATCGCCACAACCCCGATAAAGATCGACACAGCAAAGCCACCGAATTTACGGCTTTGGACCACTGGGATGTCTAGCGCAATGATGCTTTGCATGATTGATGCGAAACCACCCAGTAGGAACAGCCACCAGATAATCGGCAAAAGCGCCGCTGCGATGGTTCCAGCCAAGCTGCCCGCCACCGGTGCAATAAGGCGATAGGCCAAATACCCGATTCCGAAGCCAAGCATTGCACCAACAGGGTTCCAGAAGGTACCGCCCCACATCATCCAAGGCATCAAGAACGGGAAGACCGCTGTGATGATCAACATTTTGCGTGGCAATTTATCAAACAGAACCGGCGCAACAGCCACCAAGATCAACACAAATGTGGCGATCGGGCGGAAGTAAGCAGGCCATGCCCCTTCGGGTGGTGCCCCAAGATGTGCGGTGCCATCAATTGGGTAAGGTGGATAGAAACCAAAGGTCAATTGAACCCAGCGGTCTCTGATCACGGCCCAACACGCGCCCTCATGATGTTCACCATAGGCTGCCGCGATTTGCTCACGACATTCCGTCAGGGAATTTGCATTCCATGACGACATGAACGCCCAAGGCAAAACAAGTTTAAGCACCATCAACACAGCCGCAATCGACAGCAATGACAAGACAGTGTTCAACGGAGAACTAAACAGATTTGCACGCGCCCAAGCAACGAACCCAACCGACGTTGCGGGTGGCTCCTGTTCAGGAAGCATGTCTGTGCGAACGAAAGAAATATCACTCATCTTAGCGCTCCTTCAACTTAACGGATTCATTGTACCAGTTCATCGCCATCGAAATAGCCAATGAGATGGACAGATAGATGAGCATGCCCAACAGAACTGTTTCCAGCTCACGACCTGTTTGGTTCAACGTCACACCCATCAGGGTGCCCGTGATATCGAAGTAACCCACCGCAATCGCGAGAGATGAGTTTTTCGTCAGGTTCAGGTAGTTGGAAATCATCGGTGGAATGATCACGCGCAGGGCCTGCGGCAGAACCACAAGGCTCATGGTGCGACCAGCGCTGAGGCCCAATGCGTTTGCAGCTTCAGACTGACCTTTTGAGATCGCCATGATGCCAGAACGCACGATTTCCGCGATGAAAGCCGCTGTATACAGCGACAATGCCAACCAAAGCGCAATCAGAGAGTTCCGCAGATGCAAACCGCCCTTGAAGTTAAAGCCCTTCAGTTCCGGATAGGTAAAGTACAGACCAAGCGCCCAAAGCAAAATCGCCATTGGAAGAACCACAACAGCCAAACGGATATACCAAACCGTAGGTCGGTCACCGGTTTTTTCTTGGATGTCATCAGCGCGATTTTTGATTGCGCTTGAAATGGCAAGTGTCACGGCCAACAGCACAACGACGGCAATGAAATCAAGGCTCACCTGGAATGTCCCAGCACTGACGCCACCAGTTTCCTGCGCGATTCCGACCCGGAAGTACCAGCACAATGCTGCAACAAGGGCTGCAACGCCACCAATGCGAATAAAGCCAGCCGCCGAAGCAGAACTGCCCGCCCCACCGTTCATCTTGCCCGCCATAAGCTGCGGCGCAAACATCGCCGACAGCGCAGCTGCAGCAATCGTCAGAAACGTGATCATACGACGAATTGGGCGTCGCGATGATGCCTCTGGCGCATTCGGATTGTCGGCACCGACGTAAACATCTACGTCGCCAAGGCCAACACGCCAGCCAGAAGGTGTCTCAAGGCGTTGCCCATCGTCATCAAAACGATCTGCTCCAAAGTTAGGATCAGGAACATATACACCGCGATTGGTCACAGCCACGGTGCCAAACAGACTGACGCTGGCAGTGGCGTTATCACCTCGGAATTCTTTGGGGGCCGGTGGGATTTCAATCATGATCGCCATCGCAAGAACGATCCAAAGCAGGACCGGCACATTGCGGAAGGTTTCAACATAAACCGTCATCAAGCGGGAAATGACCCAGTTTTTCGACAGACGCAGAACGCCAACCAGCACACCTACGACGGTTGCCGTGATACAGCCAAGAACAGCGATTACAAGCGTGTTCAGAACGCCAATGACAGCCGCACGAATATGAGGGCTTTGCGAGTTATAGTCGAGTAAACGTTGGTTGATATCGTAACCTGCTGGTTCCCAAAGGAAACGAAAGCTGGGCTCTTTGCCCAATGCAGCGAGGTTATTGGATGTGTTCCAGATCAGCCAGCCGAAGAACGCCGCGAACCCTAACAAAGCAACGACCTGAATGGTAATTGATCTGTAGCGCGTATCGTAAATCAGCATGGACAGTCGGAACGACTCCTTTGGGGGGTCGGTCATTACCGTCATGAAGACATTTTCCCTGTTGTCCTGGGTTTTATTGGCGGCGCCTTATGGCGCTCATTCATCCCAGGGTTGTTGTTGGTCGTTTGAAAGAAAAAGGGCGCGGGAAAACCGCGCCCTTTTCCGGAATGTTTAGCGGAAGGGTGGGGAGTACAGCAGGCCGCCGTCTGTCCACTGTGCGTTCAGGCCGCGGGACAGAGCGATTGGTGTGTTCTCACCGATGTTACGCTCGAACAGTTCTGCGTAGTTGCCGCCAGCTTCCAGAGCATTCTTGCCCCAGTCAGCAGACAGACCCAGCATTTCGCCCAGGGAACCTTCGGTGCCCAGCAGACGGTTGATTTCTGGGTTGTTAGAACCAGCAGCCATCTCAGCGATGTTTGCAGATGTCACACCCAGCTCTTCAGCTGTGATCAGTGCGTTCAGTGTCCAGCGAACAACATCGCCCCATTCGTTGTCGCCGTGGCGAACAAGTGGGCCTAGTGGCTCTTTGGAGATGATTTCTGGCAGCAGAACGTGATCGCCTGGTGCTTCGAAAGTCGCACGTGTCGCAGCCAGACCGGATGCGTCAGTTGTGTACACGTCACAAGCGCCAGCAAGGTACTGCTGTTGTGCTTCTGCGTTGGTTTCGATTGGCACTGGCTCATATGAGATGCTGTTTGCACGGAAGAAATCCGCGAGGTTCAGCTCAGTTGTTGTACCAGTTTGGATACAAACAGTCGCGCCGTCCAGATCTTTAGCGGAAGTCACGCCAAGGTTGGAAGGAACCATAAAGCCCTGACCATCGTAGTAGTTTACACCTACGAATTCGAATTTCAGGTCAACGTCACGGGAGAATGTCCATGTGGTGTTACGTGCCAGCATGTCGATTTCACCAGAAGCCAGCGCAGTAAAGCGTGTTTTACCGGTGGTTGGAACGAATTCAACAGCAGTGGCATCGCCGAGAACAGCAGCTGCAACAGCGCGACATACGCCAACATCAAAGCCTTCCCATTCACCGTTTGCGTCAGGTGCTGCGAAGCCAACGAGACCTGTGGTCACACCACAGTTCAGTTTGCCGCGTGCTTTTACGTCATCAAGCGTGCCAGCATAAGAACCGCCGGCAGCGATGCCAGCAATGGTCAGCGCGCCAAGAAATACTGATTTTTTCATTTTTACCTCTTCCTGATGGTCCATCCTTTGCGGATGGTTATTTCCGATCTTGTGATCGGGATGATACTTCGGAGTCGCCCCCTGAGTGCAAAGAGTTTGGTCAAATAACGACCTCAACGTCAAGGAAATGTCGCGGATTGTGATGGAATGGGTCACAAAAAATTATGAAAGCACGACCTAACCTGGCTTTTTAGCTATATTTTTCAAAGCCTGACGGAGGTTCCACCCACCTTAGATATCCTAAAGTACGGAGTAAAACTTCCAAGCATCAAGGAAGGATTGTCGCTTTATCGCCGACATTTGTTCGCTTTCGTCGTCCTTGCCCCAAAGATGGATTTGCCAAGATTCGTCGATTCGCGATATTTCCCAAAGGTTTTCCGGGGTGTCATATCCGCGCAGGGCCGCAAACCCGATAATCAACGATCCCGACAATGCCACAAGGTCATGAAACGCTGTCAGAATAAACGGATCCATCACATGAACCTGATCACGCAAAACCGCAAGGCTATCGTCAGGCTGAGCATGGAACATAACGCCTGCTGTCGCTTCTAGCTTTGCACCCAGCTCACTCTCAGCCCAGGCAATCAGCGGATCCCAACCCACAGCCTGACGTTCGATCAATTCTGCCGGATCCGTCGCGCGATAACAGATCAGATCAGTCCCGCCGTATTCAGCCAACATATCCGCGACTGCGCCATGCTGTACTGTCACCTTATCAATTGCCGAATTCGCCATACGGGTGAAGGGCATAGTGTCAGGTCTAACGTGTTCTTCCTGGGCCTGCCATTCTGCTGAAATCAGATCGGCCAGCGCCCGGCTGGGTACGGCAAAAGCGGATTTGGATGGTGTCTTAACAGGACGTCCATCCAGCAACACCTGATATCCGGCATCACACGCCTCAACCGAGGTCTCTTTCCAGAAACGTTTGGCTTTCCAGTCGCTCATGTCAGATCCTCAAATGGGTCATCTGATGCCTCACTCATGTCCCAACCAAACGTATCCCAAGTACGTTGCATATGTTCTGCCAAGGGAGCGGTGATCATAAGGGGTTTGTTCGTGACCGGATGGGTTAAGGACAGGCTACGTGCATGAAGATGTAGTTTTTTGCTCATTTCTCCGCCCAATTGTGCCCCCCAGCCATCGCCAAGGTTTTCTTGACCGGAACCACCGTATTTCCCATCACCAATGATCGGATGACCAAGTTCCGCCATATGCGCCCGAAGCTGGTGTGTGCGCCCCGTGATTGGCGTCAGTGCAGCCCAGCTTACCCGGCCACCAAGACCAGAAATCACCGTATAGTCCGTCGTAGCACGTTTCGCACCTTCGGTTTCATCCACATAGCGCGGATGCACACAATGCATCTTTTCACCTTCGCCACTTTTGCCATGACCCGATGCTTTCACCAGGCCGTAACGGATCGTACCGTGGCGCGGCATAGGAACCCCCGCAACCGCAGCCCAGTAGATCTTGCGTGTATCACGGGACCGGAATGCTTCGGTCAGTGCGCTGGCCACTTTACGGGTCCGTGCCATGATCAACACACCTGATGTGTCTTTGTCCAAGCGGTGCACAAGGCGGGGCTTTTCTTCCAAGCCAAACTTTAACGCTTCAGATAGGCCATCGATATGGCGCTTTTGCTTACTGCCGCCCTGGGTCGGCAGCCCCGGTGGTTTGTTCAAGGCAATAATGTGATCGTCACGATACAAAACGATGGATTTCATCAGTTCTTCATCGGATCTAGAAATCGTCGGTGTCACCGGACGTTCGGCCATTTCATGTGCATCGGGCAAAGGCGGCACGCGGACGATCTGCCCTGTCTCAAGCCGGGTCGACGTTTTTATACGGCCGCCGTCTATGCGGATATCACCCTTGCGACAGAGCTTTTCAACGCGACCCTGCGGGATATGCGGAAACAGACGCCGGAACCAGCGGTCCAGGCGTTGATCAGATTCAGATTCGGTAATTTCAATTTTCTGTACGCCACTCATGCGAAGATCCCCCGTGCGATGGCCACGCCCAGAAACAGGGCCAGAATGGATGCCACTACGGACAATGTCACATAAAGCGCGGCGGAGCCAAACTGCCCGCGCTCTATCAGGCTGAACGTTTCAAGTGAAAACGCTGAAAAGGTTGTAAAGCCACCCAGAACACCTGTCATCATGAAAGGCGACAATGAGACAAGACCACGTGTTTCAGCCATGATCAGAAACGCCCCCATTAGAAACGATCCGATGACGTTTGCGGTTAACACGCCAATCGGAAAGCCCGCTGCGGAAAACCGCAGGGCCGACAGGACCAAGCCATATCGCAAAGATGCGCCAATTGCGCCCCCAAGGGCCACTTGAAGAAAGGTAACAGACATGAGCGCTTCCTTTTATCAGGTGGGGCTGAATGTCAACCGGAACCCCGTTTTGCCCGCAGTTTAACAAAGTAATCAAGGCGACGTTTCAGTTCCCGTTCAAATCCGCGGTCAACCGGCTGATAATACACGCCACGCTTCATTGTATCTGGAAAATAATTCTGCCCCGAAAACCCATCCTCGGCGTCATGGTCATAGGCATAGCCATCGCCATACCCTTGATCCTTCATCAAAGATGTCGGCGCATTCAGGATATGTTTGGGCGGGGGTTCTGATCCGGTTTTCCGCGCGGCAGCCATCGCATTTTTATACCCTGCGTAGGCGGCGTTGGATTTCGGGGCAAGCGCCAGATAGGTCACAGCCTGGGCAAGTGCCAATTCCCCTTCGGGACTGCCAAGGCGTTCATAAATCTCCCAGGCATGTAGGCAATGCGTCTGCGCCTGCGGGTCAGCCAGACCGATATCTTCAACAGCCATGCGGGTAATACGGCGCGCCAGATACCGAGGATCTTCCCCGCCTGTCAACATACGTGCAAACCAGTAAAGTGCCGCGTCAGGATCAGAACCTCGCACAGACTTGTGCAGAGCCGAAATCAGATTATAGTGTTCGTCACCGGATTTGTCGTATTTCGTCGCCCGACGCATCAGCCGTGTGGAAAGCGTATCCGTATCCAGCTTTGTGCCGCTTTTTGCTTCTGGCCACGCCAAAACCTGTTCAACCAGATTCAGCAAAGCACGCCCGTCCCCGTCGGCCATCTCAAGCAATGTTTCACGCGCATGCCCATCCAGGGGCAGCGCCCTGTTCATTTCTTTTTCAGATCTCTGGGCCAGCAGTTCCAGATCTTTCAGGTCAAGCCGTTCAAGAACCAGAACCTGAGACCGCGACAAGACCGCTGAATTTAACTCAAATGACGGGTTTTCCGTTGTCGCCCCAACCAGAAGAATTGTGCCATCTTCCATATAGGGCAGAAACCCGTCCTGTTGCGCTTTGTTGAAACGATGGATCTCATCTACAAACAGAAGTGTCCCCTGCCCGTTTGAACGGCGCATCTTTGCCGCTTCAAAGACTTTGCGAAGTTCAGGCACACCGGTGAAAATCGCACTGATTTGCACAAACTTCAGATCCGTTTCATCTGCTAACAGTCGAGCGATTGTGGTCTTACCCACACCAGGCGGGCCCCAAAATATCAATGACGACAAGCTACCAGCCGCAAGCATCGTACCCAAGGGCGCTTCAGGTCCAAGGACCTGCTGCTGTCCGATCACTTCGGACAGATTTTTCGGACGCAAACGATCCGCAAGGGGACGGGGCGCAGCGCCTGCCGCGCCCTCGGTTTTTTCGGGCATATCGCCGGGGGTATCAAACAAATCGACCATAAAACAAAACTACGATGTCCACATCCCGAGGGAAAGCACTATCCCTCACACAGATGCATCAATGCAGATTGCCGGCCAGATTTATGGAAACACACTGATAGTCACCATCACCAATGAACATTTCACGCCCAATTGCCTTTGCATCCAAACCGCACCGTCCAAACCAGCGTGGCCAGTTCGATGCAGTCAGGGTGATCAGTTTGGTTGCGCCCTGCTCACGTGCGCTTTTCAACATTGCACCAACCATATACGCATGAACCCGACGCCGGATCCGTTGGGGCGTCGCATGTGAAACAAATACACGGGTGCATTCCCAAGTCTGCTCATCAACAGGGGCATCTTCATACAAAAGATCCTCAGGGATCGTTCCAAGCAAGCCCCGCTGAGCATCCCGGATCATATAACTGTACATGCCACATTTCATTGTTGTGGGCGTCAGCCGGATGCCTGCATAGATTTCGCCAAATTCGTGGATCGCAATCCAACGGCTGGCAGGGGTGTCATATTGATCATATTCCATATCCAGGGCTTCAGGCAGATCCCAATTTTTCTGAATTATGAAACTTTGTTTTCTTGCACGAAAGAAGTTTGCAAATAACTCCCCATGGTTGTGAAGATTTTCGAAAGAAAGAGTAGTGGTTTGCATGTCGCTTTTCCCAGTTTGATGAAAACTGCGAAAAATTAACAACGCGAACCGATCCGTTTATAGCAGCCTGTAGTCCTTCGCTCTTTGAATAGCTTCAGCAGTTGTCCGGGCGTGTAGACGTTCCCGGGCGCCTGTTAAGCGGGCTTTCAAAGCACTTTCAGAAATATTGAGCTTAGCAGCTGCTGCCGCGTGCCGGTCGCCGTCGGCAATTAGTCGCAGAGCTTCGATTTGTGCCTTTGTCAGGCTCTCCGGCGGCTCCACGATGTCGTGCAACCGGCGAACAATTTGCGAGATCTCTTCGATCTCGCTATCCTCAAACTCCCGATCTGAACGGGAAAAACTTGCAATCGTTCGGGAACGTACCGGGCCACAGGATATGGTAAGCCCGAATTTCAGACCAAATGTACCGGCTTCTGCCAACACTCCAAATGTATCCGGGATTTCGAATTCGGACCACCGGCTGGCCCCCTCTGTACAAAAGCCCCAAGCGATGGTGGGGTCTCTCAGAGCGTAGGCCTGTTCGGTGTAACGATCCAGCCAGCCCTGATTATAGTTAGAGAATTGCATCAAAGGAGATGCAAATCGGATATGCAATCCGAGAAAATACCCGGCGGGCGCGAGCCGGCCTAGTTTCTGAAGTTCTAAATCTACTGACGACTTGGTGGACATGTCTTTTTAGACAAGTTGCCAGAAAATTCGTCAACCTTAAATTGAGGCAAATAGTGAATTAACAGAAATGGATACACAATTGGACCGTCATATTCCCGATGTATTTTCGAAAATATCGACTTTACCAGACAACGTGCGCGTTAATTTACTGGACTTTCTGAGCGTTTCGCAAAATCAGCGATGCCAGATCGAAGCATTCATTGAGAAAATAACAAAGTCGGCATCAAAACGTCTCGATAACTAAAAGTACTGATTTTATTCCTCTGAAACGTAAAAAGCCTCGCAAATTGCGAGGCTTTTCTAATTCTGATTCGCGGTGCTTATTCAGCAGCGTCTTCAGCGGCAACGCGTGCTTTGTCAGCAGCGCCTTTGGCATCGACGTCACGCTCTACGAATTCGATGATCGCCATTGGCGCCATGTCACCGTAACGGAAACCTGCTTTAAGAACACGCACATAACCACCTTGACGGTCTTTGTAACGTGGGCCGAGAATTTCAAAGAGCTTCGCAACATCTTTGTCTTGCTTCAGCTGAGCAGCAGCCTGACGGCGCGCGTGCAGATCGCCACGTTTCGCAAGTGTGATGAGTTTTTCAATCACAGGGCGAAGCTCTTTCGCTTTTGGCAAGGTAGTTTTGATTTGCTCGTGCTCAATCAAAGAACCGGCCATGTTTGAAAACAGGGCTTTACGGTGCTCGTGAGTACGGTTTAGGCGGCGGTAGCCTTTTGCGTGGCGCATGTGTTTAGTCCTTTAAACGTGTTTTGCTTTGTCTGGCCCCTGATGCGTGTCAGGTGCTCTCCTTGGGGCGAATTGCCCAGATATTCCCAGTCGTTGCTGGCATTTGTGGCGGGGTACACCAACTGGCATACCCCGTCAATTCTTTGTGGTGTTCTTAGAACTGATCTTCGAACTTTTTCGCCAGATCTTCGATGTTCTCTGGTGGCCATTCTTCGACATCCATGCCGAGGTACAGCGCCATGCCAGACAGAACTTCTTTGATCTCGTTCAGAGACTTGCGGCCGAAGTTCGGCGTGCGCAGCATTTCTGCTTCGGTCTTCTGGATCAGATCGCCGATGTAAACGATGTTGTCGTTTTTCAGGCAGTTTGCAGAACGGACAGACAGTTCCAGTTCGTCCACTTTCTTCAGCAGAAGTGGGTTGAACTCAAGGCCGTCGTCTTCTTCCTGACGAGAAGCCGCTTCTGGCTCATCGAAGTTCACGAAGATGGACAGTTGATCTTGCAGGATGCGCGCAGCGAAAGCCACAGCGTCATCAGGCGTGATAGAACCATCAGTTTCCAGTTTCAGTGTCAGTTTGTCATAATCCAGCACCTGACCTTCGCGGGTCGGCTGCACGTCATAAGACACTTTTTTCACTGGGGAATAGATCGCATCGATTGGGATCAGACCAATTGGTGCATCTTCTGGTTTGTTTTTCTCAGCAGCGACATAGCCCTTACCGGTATCAACGGTCAGTTCCATGTAAAGATCAGCGCCGTCGTCCAAGTGACAGATCACATGTTCTTTGTTGAGAACTTCAATACCAGCGCTTTCAGAAATGTCACCAGCGGTCACAACAGCTGGACCGTTCGCAGAGATAGACACGCGCTTGGGGCCTTCGGCTTCCATACGCAGTGCAACACCTTTGAGGTTCAGCACGATGTCGGTTACGTCTTCACGCACACCAGCAACGGATGAGAACTCATGCAGGACGTTGTCGATTTGCACAGACGTGATTGCAGCACCCTGTAGGGAAGACAGCAAAACGCGGCGCAATGCGTTACCCATAGTCAGACCAAAGCCGCGCTCAAGCGGTTCAGCGATCACAGTTGCCTGACGTGCAGGGTCGTTGCCTGGTTTCACTTCAAGCTGCGTTGGCTTGATGAGTTCCTGCCAATTTTTGTGGATCATGCGTAGAGCCTCCATTCTTGTTTCTGGACCATGTCCCTGACCAGAAACGCCCGAGGTTTAAAATGCAAAATCCAGGCCCATGAAACCATGAGCCTGGAAAAGTCGTAAACGCTTATACGCGGCGACGCTTTGGTGGGCGGCAGCCGTTGTGTGCGATTGGTGTTACGTCACGGATAGATGTGACGTTCAGGCCCAATGCAGCCAAAGCGCGAAGTGCGGATTCACGACCAGAACCTGGACCCTGAACTTCGACTTCAAGTGTTTTAACACCATGTTCCTGTGCTTTTTTACCAGCATCTTCTGCAGCCATTTGTGCCGCATAAGGTGTGGATTTCCGTGAGCCTTTGAAGCCCATGGTGCCAGCAGAGGACCATGAAATTGCGTTGCCCTGAACGTCAGAGATCAGGATCTTGGTGTTGTTGAACGAAGAGTTCACGTGAGCAACACCAGAGGCAATGTTCTTGCGCTCTTTTTTCTTCGTACGAGTCTTATCGCGTGCCATTGATCAAACCCTCCCTTTACTTCTTCTTACCAGCGATGGCCTTTGCAGGGCCTTTGCGGGTACGAGCGTTGGTGTGAGTACGTTGACCGCGCACAGGCAGGCCACGACGGTGACGCAGACCACGGTAGCAACCGAGATCCATCAGACGTTTGATGTTCATGGTAACTTCGCGACGAAGGTCACCTTCAACATTGTAGTTAGCGTCGATGTGTTCACGGATAGCAAGAACTTCAGCATCGGACAGCTCGTTAACGCGACGTGTAAAGTCGATTTTAACAGCTTCACAGATAGCTTCAGCAGAAGTGGTGCCAATACCAGTGATATAAGTCAGGGCGATCGGGACCCGTTTATGGGTCGGGATGTTAACGCCGGCAATACGTGCCAAGTGTCATATTCCTTTTCGTTGCGGTTCCGTAACGCCGGAACCTTTTTTCACAACGTAAGCCCGAAGCGTGAACGCGTCGGGCCGCAGCTGAATTCAGGTGATATGATCTACGCAGGCGCGACCCGCGCAGAATCAATTTCCCTTTCGGGATAATGCTGATTATGGGGTTTTCCGAATATCGTCAAGAGCGAACAACAGCCAACCCCACCCACATCCATGCGAGTACATGACCCGCACGACATTGGCATGCCCCCAACATCCGTCAGCAACATGAACGCGCGTATTTGAAAAAGAAAAACCGGCTTCACATAGGAAGCCGGTTTTTCTTTTTTTACTCACAGATAGAACCAGTAAGGAATTTTTTATTTATCCAAGATCGCTGAAATAGACGCCTGAACAACCGGAATGTCCGCAAGACCATCCACACGCTGCAGTTTTTCCTTGGCAAAATAGTAACCAAGCAACGGTGCGGTCTTTTTGTAGTATTCCATCAGACGCGTACGTAAGCTTTCTTCGTTGTCATCCGCACGGGCTTCGCCACCAGCAGCAACAGCTTCAGCTGCACGGTTCAGAATACGGCTGACCAGCGCTTCATCACGCACACGCAACTCAATCGCAGCATCCAAAGTCTGGCCGGTTTCTTCCAGAAGCTTTTCCAGCGCAACCGCTTGCATCAGGGTACGAGGGAAACCATCAAAGATGAACCCACCCCCGCCATTGCCAGCTTCTAGCTGTTCACGGATTAGACCAATTACGATCTCATCTGTTACAAGCTCGCCTGCATCCATGACAGCGGCAACCTTGTTGCCCATCTCTGTACCGGAAGTACGTGCTGCACGAAGCATATCGCCGGTTGAAAGCTGCACCATGTTGCGTGTTTCCACGAGATGCTGCGCCTGTGTTCCTTTACCTGCCCCTGGTGGGCCGAGAAGAATAATGTTCATCGTCTGGCTGGTCCCTTCTTACTGCGCTTTTTCCCCCGCAGCTGTGATTTTTCAATCAGGCCTTCATACTGGTGGGCCAGCATGTGGCTCTGAACTTGCTGAATTGTATCCATGGTCACGGAGACCACAATCAAAACAGAAGTCCCGCCAAAATAGAAGGGAATTGCCAGCTGTGAACGTAAAATCTCTGGCAAGAGACAAACTGCCGCAAGGTATGCGGAGCCTACGACCAACAAACGGGTCACAACATAGTCCAGATATTCAGCAGTTTTCTTACCTGGGCGAATCCCCGGGATAAAACCGTTCTGATTCTTCAGGTTGTCCGCCACATCATCCGTCTTAAACGCCACATTGAAGGTGTAGAAGAACGCAAAGAACACGATCATCGCCACGAAGAACAGCAGATACAAAGGCTGCCCTGGGCCAAAATATGCCAGGATCGTCGACATAACAGGACCGGTTTGGTTGCCTGAGAACGTCGCGATTGTTGTCGGCAGCAACAACAGTGAACTTGCGAAAATCGCAGGGATAACGCCCGCTGGGTTCACTTTAACTGGCAGATGGCTTGTGCCACCATCATAAACTTTCATGCCAACCTGACGGCGTGGGTACTGAATGTGAACCTTGCGCAAAGCACGTTCCATAAAGACCACAAAGGCAATCACGCCAACAATCATCACCAGGACCAGCACGATAATAGCAGGGCTGATCGCACCGGAACGGCCTTGGCTAAGGAATTGTGCGATAGCCGCAGGAATTTCAGCAATAATCCCAACAAAGATGATCAGAGAGATACCGTTGCCGATGCCGCGTGCTGTGATCTGCTCGCCCAACCACATCAGGAACATGGTGCCACCAACCAGCGTAAGCATGCAGGCGATGCGGAAATACAGGCCCGGATCGGTTGCAAGATCGCCGGCTTCCAGACTGACCGCAAGACCATAGGCTTGGAAGGTTGCCAAAAGAACGGTGCCGTAACGGGTGTATTGCGCGATTTTTTTGCGCCCTTGTTCACCTTCTTTTTTCAACTGTTCCAGCTGTGGAACCATCGCGGTCATAAGCTGAACAATAATGGACGCTGAAATATATGGCATGATGCCAAGGGCGAAGATCCCCATACGTGACAGCGCGCCACCAGTGAACATGCCCAAGACGCCGGCAATGCCGGACCCCGCCTGGTCCATAAATTCACGAAGTGCTGTGCCGTCGATACCTGGAACCGGGATATATGTCCCGAGACGGTAAACGATCAACAAACCAAGAGTGAAAAGAATACGCTGGCGCAGCTCGGATGCTTTACCGAACGCACTCCAGCTCATGTTTGACGCCATTTGCTCTGCTGCAGATGCCATTCCCGGGCCTCTCCCCATCATATGTAAAACGCCGCCATCCGGTTCCCCGGGCGGCGGCGTCAGAAAAACTTATTTGTATGTAAGCGGCGCGGCGGCCGCAAACAAGCGCTTATTCAGCCGCTGCCGGTGCTGTGATGGTCAGTGAGCCACCAGCTTTTGCAACTGCTTCAACAGCAGACTTAGATGCGCCGGTCACTTCGATGTTGGCTTTAACGGTCAGTTCGCCTTTTGACAGCACACGGATGCCGTCAAGTTTACGACGTACGAGACCGGAAGAAATCAGAACATCTTCGGTGATCGCTGCAGATGCGTCGATTTTCTTCGCATCGATAAATTTCTGGATCAGGCCCAGGTTTACAACAGCGTATGCCTTGCGGTTTGGCTTGTTGAAGCCACGCTTAGGCAGACGTTGGTACAAAGGCATTTGACCGCCTTCAAAGCCTTTGATGGCTACACCTGAACGGGATTTTTGACCTTTGATACCACGGCCACCCATTTTACCGGTGCCGGAACCAGGACCACGACCAACGCGTTTGCGTGGTTTGGTTGCGCCTGGATTGTCGCGGAGTTCATTCAGTTTCATATCGCTTCTCCTTGCCGGATGTGATCCCTGAAGCGTAAGCGGATCAACCACGGCTTTTCGTGTTTTTTGATTCTGTGGATACATTCCACGCGCTGCGTATAGCGATCTGTTACAGGTTCTTCAAGCCACTGTTCATGGAATTGACATACCAACGAAGAATCACTGCGTGCCCCACGGGTTGCCGCTGCCTGCTATTCCCCGGTTTTCTGCAAATTTTCGATTTCTTCCAATAGATGGCTGTCCCATTCCTGCAGTGTCGGTGGGGAAAGACGTCGCGCCAGGTTTTCAGCGATCAACTTCGCATGATGCGGATGACCAGAAGCAATCAACGCACGTGCAAACGACAATTGGGCAAGCGCTGCTTCGCGGGGGGAACGGGCTGCAGAGATCCGGGCTTCTGCCTCGGCAAGGGCGTCACCGGTTTCGTCACCGCCGATGTCTTCGGTCGCTCCTGCAGGTCCAGTCCCGGATACTGACGTTGTATTTGCAGCCACCCACGTCTGGATTTCCTCCGATACAATGTCCGTGCCATTCTGATGTTTCAGTTCTTTCAGTTCTGGAACCTGCTCAAGGCGATCACGGACCCGCCGGCAAATCGCCGCTGCACTCTGCGGCATGTCCAACCTCAGCGCCATTTCAGCTGCCAGTTTCTGTCCGTCAAACCAATCCGGGCTCATGAACAGGCGATCTTCCAGCTTTTTCAGCGCAGCCATATCAGGTGAGGTCGCGTTTTTCAGATGTTCCCCGGCCACGAACGCAGGCATTGCGGGTTGATCTGTCAGACCGGTTTCATCTTTTTTCTCAGGCGCCTGCGCATATTCCAGCCATGACGCATAGCCGCGCATCAACCAGGCAATCCCAGCATCCGCTTCATGGTGCGAAATCCGGTCGGCAAGCGCCTGAATATCACGACGCAGGTCTGCCCGGCCCTTTGCATCCAGTCGTTGAGGTGTGGCGTGCGTAGAGGGTGGCGCACTCTGCGCCAATTTGGACGACTGCATTGCCCCCGCTTTAGGCGCAGCAGGGGCTTCGGGCAGATCCTCTGGCTGGTCCTTCAAAGCGCGTTCGAGGACAACGCTATCGATCTCGTTCTTTTTCAGCGCTTTGATGAGTTTTTCAGCAGATTTCACCCCATTGCGAGACAAGCCACCCTGTGCAGAAACGTCTTCAACCGCCCCACCAAGCGCCTGAATAATATCGTTCAACCAGGCGTCACGCTTGCGTTTCAGGCGTGGACCTTGTGGATGCATGTCCGGCCAAGCCTTTTCCGTCAGATGCTGAGCCGCTGCAAAAGCCCCTGTCAAAGATGTCTCTTGAATAAGCCCAGAAGGTTCCGGAGCAGTCATTGCAACAATCAAGGCGCGATACCCTTGCAGGTGGCAAATCTGCGGCAACAATGCTTCTGCCTTTTTGCGCAGCTCCGGCCAATCGATGCTGTCCACAGCCAAAGTGCCACGTTTCATCAGCTCTTCGTCAAGTTCATCCAAAATTTCGGATATTTCATCCGTGATTTCACCGAAACTTTGTGCTGCATCTGGAATTTGTTTAAGGAACTCCGTCATTGTTCCACCTGCCCCACACGCAAGGCGCTGCCCTGTTCATCCGGCGTATCAAGTGTCAGGACCCGCCCATCAATCAAGACAAGCAGCATGCGTTCACCGTCATCCGACAAGGAAAGCGACGCAATTTCAGTATCTGAGAACAGTGCAAGCCCGACATTACGGCGACGGGCAAGATCAAACCAGCTGACATGGGTATCATCGCGTAGAACAGCCACTCGGTTCTGAGGGGCATTAATTGCAAACCCCGTAGCCTGCCCCCGTGCATCAAGCGCGATTTTGCCACGCGGAGTTGCCAGATCAGTCCGCCACAAACGCAATTCAGACACACCATGTTGCGAAATCGCATTTCCCTCTGGGGCAAACACAAAACGCGTCGTGGACAAAGCAGAATTCGCCGCAAGCAATTTGCCTTCAGCTGTGTTCAGATCCAGCATAACTGGGCGTCCAAATGCAGGGGTAATTGCCGCGTGATTGCCGGTTTCAGATACAATGATGTTGTACGCAGGACGACGGAAATCATGGCGCCAGACCACCTGGGAAGACTCCATATTACACAACAAAACGGAACCGTCTTTGGCAGAGGACAGTACCTGATTGCGTTCAGCCAGCCAACGCACAGCCAACACAGGACCGTCATGTTTACAGATCACACGCCCCGGGCCTCGCCCGTTGCTTTGACGTATTTCACCACTGAGTGTCCCATAAACAATCGAACGACGATTGCTATTTGGCGCAACCGCACGGGGCTGCACATTGCGCAATTGTCCCGAAGACAACCGATTTCCCGACGCCAGAGACCAGTGTTCCAGACGTTCACCTTCAGCCGCCATAACCAGACGTCCGGTCGGGGTAGCAGCAACATCATAAACCCGCGTTTGATTGAACGTGGCTTCTTGAGGGCGGATCACCACCTGCTGGGACAGGTTTGCTGTATTCCAGGCGCCCATCGTACCATTCGCATGCAGGCCAACAATACGCCGCCCTGCGATCAGCACCTCATCCAGACGGGTTGGCAACTTATCAAGGATCTGTAGACCGCCTGCGGAATTGATATAACCGACAGTTCCATCACGCCAAACCGCATATCCATCCTGACGTCCGTCAAAGAACCCGGCCTGGATCAGCGTGGCGTCAGCACCGCTGTCATGGGTTTGCAGGTTTTGCGCGCGCGCCTGTAATGCCCGGTCAATCTCACGGCCCTGTGCCCTGGTGATATTACGCGCATCTTCTGGATTGCCCGAAAATTCGCGTTCCGCCTGGGGTAACTTTCCGCCACAACCTACCAGCATCAAAGTTGCCAGCGTCGCAGAGACCCAAAGAGTAAGTGATCGTTTCATACTATCTTCCTGTTACCCTTCGGGTGCACTGCGCAGATGGCTTGGCAAATCAAACGAGCTAAGTGGTGAATTAAAGAACGGGTTGATCCGTGCTTCGGGACGCAGACGGAAGGTTGCGGTCTGACCGTTTGCATTGCCGAAATACAAATCAACCGAGTTATTATCTAGGTTGGATTTCGACGCGCTGTCATACAGACGCAACCAAGACCAAGGGCCGTTGTACTGACGTGACACGGTTGATCCGGTGCCCGCCAGCGGCGAAATATCAATCCGGCTGGAAGGCGACTGATCAATCGCATTTGGCCAGATGATCGTGACCGGACGCGACGGCCCGTGGGTATTGATCACAACTTGCCCTTCAAAGTTCAGAACCGCACGGGACAGATTTGCACTCATCCCCGCTGTTGCAACTGAGAATTCAATCGACAGATCACCTGAGGCATCAAAGAAGCTGCGGGTAATATCGATCGCGCTGCGCAGGCTGCCGGCGAAATCAGCATCCACGGCTAGGGACTGCCCGTCAATGATACGGGGTTCACCCGTAGTTTCATCCACAAAGACAAGAAGTTCCTGCTGATAGAAGCTTTCAAGAATCCCACCTGGACGGAAGAATTCTTCAAAATCTTCGACCGGCAGATCCTGATCGCTTTCACGATCAAACGGATAACGACCCGCGATCAGACGTTGGTAATCACCATAGATTTCCTCGTGCCATTTGCGGTTCAATTCTTCTGTGGCGCCGACCATGATCACGCGCCAGGCCTCATCCGCCACGTGACGCAGATGAATGTTAAACGGCGCAGGGGCACGTTCCGCAATACGCGACAGCACATAAATCGGATCTTCACCGGTCAGCTCAGCGCGCTGAATGGACAGTTCCAAGGCACGCGCACTTGGTTCCGGCGCATCTCGCACGGATTTCATATAATCGTAAAGCGACGTCAGCGCTTCTTCGATCTGATCCATGTTGCTTTCGCCG
Source organism: Halocynthiibacter sp. (assembly GCF_049608145.1). NCBI lineage: Bacteria > Pseudomonadati > Pseudomonadota > Alphaproteobacteria > Rhodobacterales > Paracoccaceae > Halocynthiibacter > Halocynthiibacter sp. The sequence goes on along the minus strand of NZ_JBMYXF010000040.1, from coordinate 865 downwards.
CCTTCGCCGCGTGCTTCCAGCATGCCGCGAATTTCGCTGAAGTTCTCAAAGATCTGCAGACCCGCAGCCCGATTGGGTTCAATTGGCAATTCATTTGCGCTGGCTTCTGTTCCTTCCAGAATTTCACCTTCGGGTTCATAAATCGTGCTGTTGTTCACAACCAGACGTGCAATCCGGCGGATTGGGTTGTCTGGCCCGGATAGGGCACGCAAGCTTTCAGTCGCATCACGGATGTCATCGAAATCACGGACCTCAAGTGCATTCAGGCTCTGACGCCATGTGCGCACGTAATCATCCACATAGATTTCACGCAGGTTGCGCTGAATCTCAAGGAAGTCTTCATCAGAATAATTCGTGCTTTCCAGCTGCCCCAGCACCCAGAGATCATCCGCCGCGATCTGTGCTACACGTTCGACCTGCGGCACAAAGAAGGCTTTGTATTCCGGTGCGGTAAAGATGCGCGGCACCTCGAACGGACCACGGGCAAACACCTGTTCTGAAATCTGACCACATTCCGGCGTGACGCTGTTGCTGTCTTCAGCCTTGGCTTCTTCCGCTTCTTCAGTGGAAACTTCGCCCACAGTAGACGCCTGGTAGACGATGCCAAAACTTGCGCCGATTGAGGATTGGAATTCAATCGGGTTGGGCAATTGACGTTCAGACAGGGCACGCAGGTTCGCATAAACCCGACGATATGGCGTTAGCCGACCTAGGTTTTCCTGTGCCAACAGAACCAGTGCAGGATCCGTTTCATAAGCAGCCGGCACTTTTTCCAGCATATAATCCAGGTGGCTGTTCAACTGTTCCTGTACTTCACCCTGGGCTTCAAAATTGGTCTGCCAGAAATCGCCAAAATACTTATCGA
>NZ_JBMYXF010000039.1:0-29585 GCF_049608145.1 Halocynthiibacter sp. | reverse complement strand
GGAAAACCGGAAAACCGGAAAACCGGAAAACCGGAAAACCGGAAAACCGGAAATTTTGGGGCTTCCCGTTTTTTTGTCAACCTCTGGGATGCGCTTTGTCATACACATCCAACAACCGCGCGGTGTCTACGGCAGTGTAGGCTTCGGTGGATGCCAGCGAAGCATGCCCCAAAAGCTCCTGAATAGCGCGCAGATCACCGCCAGCGCTTAACAAATGTGTCGCAAAAGAATGACGCATCGCATGAGGCGTCACACTGGATGGCAAGCCCAGTTGCATGCGTACATCGGCCAAGGTCTTTTGCACCTGACGCGCCGACAATGGTCCGCCGCGCACCCCACGAAACAACGCGTCTTCCGGCGCATCGGATCCGGGCCAAGCCGCAACATACCGCGCAACCGCTGCCTGAGCCGTCGGAATAACCGGCACGACACGGTCTTTATCCCCTTTACCGCGAATGATCAGTTTATCTGTCAAAGGCACATCAGAAAAGGTCAGACTAAGGGCCTCGGAAATACGCAAACCACAACCATACAACAATGTCAGAACCGCGACATCACGCGCCTGCACCCAGGGTTCTTCCGACTGCAGTGCCGCCGTTTCAAGCACAGCCTTCGCTGCATCTTTTGCCAGCGGTCGCGGCAATTTATTGTGAAATTTCGGCGCGCGCGTCATCATCACAGCGGTTGCATCAAAATCTTCGCGTTCCGAAAACCAGCGATAAAAGCTTTTGATCGCAGACAATTCCCGCGCAAGTGATCGCGCTGCAATCCCCCGTCCGCGTTCATGCGCCATGAACGAACGCATATCGGTGACTGAGATATCGCGCAACATTTCTGCCCCGCGCGCCCCTTCCATATGGCCGGACAAAAAGGCAAAAAAGACCAGAAGATCACCTTGATAGGCCGTACGCGTATTTTCTGAAATTCGACCAAGCGCCGTATCCGTGGTCAGCCAGCGTTCCAGCAGATCCGCAAGTGCGGGGGCAATGACAAGCTCAGACTGCGTGCCAGCCACACTCATGCCAGCCAGCGCTGCAGGGATCGTTCAAGCACACCGGTAAAAAACTCCAGCAGATCAGAGGCCTGGTTTGCCTGAAACTGATCCGGATCCTTTGCCCCCATCAGCAGCATGCCCGGCAATTTCCCATCCCCAAGATCCAGCAGCATCGCTGCCTCGGACCGGATTTCGCCGTTGCCCTGCATATATAGCCAGTCACCGCCCGGAGCCACAGATCGTAAAGTCACCTTACGATGGGGGTGATCATCTTTGATCTCAAGATAATCGGAAATCACACCAGAGGCCGCAACAGCCAGAACATTTTCCACGCGATCAAGCGAAGCATCTGTTTCGGCCTGATGGGTTTCCAGAACCAAACGCACGGTATCCACACGCAAAATATCTGCGACTTCTCCGCCAAGATTCAGCAAGAAATCTTCAAAGCTTGTCGGATCCAGCATTTTCAGGATCGCGCGATGCACCTGATTTGTCCCGGCCAGATTTTCATAGGCCGCCGAAACGACGGTCTGATGGGTGTCTTCAAGTTGCCCCAGACGTGTTTCAAGCCGCCCCATGGCAACAGTACGCAAATCAACGACATTGCCACCTTTGCGCATGTCGTCTGCATTGATCAGGGCCCGCATAACATCGGGGTCTTCCAAAATCATTTCTGGTGTTGAAATGATTTGTTCGCGCAGAAGCTCTGCGCTTTCAGCTGTTTCGCTCATACCGGATACTGCACTCGATTGTTTGATTTTTTCAGGTTATAGCAAGATTAACAGAAAATTTACAGTAATTTTTGCAGGCTGACCCGGCACAGAATCACGGGCAGGACGGGGGCAGTATCAACTTGGCAGATCAAAGCTATTTCCCCGAAGGTCAGCTGATTTCCGTTCTAACGGCAGAACCTATCGACCGATTTCTTGACTATAAAGCACCCGAAGGTGGTTGTTTCGAAGGCGCTTTCGTCGAAGCCCCCCTGGGCCCGCGCAAGGTTCTGGGGGTGGTTTGGGGTCCTGGCGAAGGGCGGTTTGATGCGGCCAAAATCCGGCGTGTATCGCGCGTTATGGATGTTGCGCCTATGCGCGGAGAGATGCGTGATTTTCTGATACGCGCCGGGCAATACACCCTGACGCCGCTGTCACAAATGCTGCGTCTGGCCACCCGCGCCCCCGGCCTGATGAACCCGCCGTCGATGCGCAAAGTGTATCGTCTCGGCACCGGCGATCCTGACCGTATAACTGACGCCCGCACCCGCGTGATGCAGGTTCTGAAAGACCATGGCGGCGCCGCGTTTACATTAAAAGAACTGGCAGAGGCCGCAGATACAGGCCCAACCGTGGTTAAGGGGCTGGTCAAGCAAGGCGTTGTGCAGGAAATCGATGCGCCGCGTGATGTCGCCTTTCCACGCCTAGATCCGGATCTTGGTGGCATTACCCTGTCGCCGGAACAGGCCGAAGCCTCTGCCGCATTGTGCGAAAGCGTCGACAGCGGGCAATATAACACCACGCTACTGAAAGGCGTCACCGGGTCGGGCAAAACCGAAACCTATATGGAAGCCATCGCCGCCTGCCTGCGAAAAGGGCGTCAGGCGCTGGTCTTATTGCCTGAAATTGCACTGACCGCGGAATTTCTGACCCGTGTTCATGCGCGTTTTGGTGCACGCCCCGCAGAATGGCATTCCGGCGTCACGATGACAGACCGCCGCCGCACCTGGCGTATGGTTGGCGAAGGTGGCGCGGAACTTGTGGTGGGGGCTCGATCAGCACTGTTTCTGCCCTTTCGCGATCTTGGCCTGATCATTGTCGACGAAGAACATGACGGATCATACAAGCAGGAAGAAGGCGTGTTGTATAACGCCCGGGACATGTCTGTCTTGCGGGCAAGCCTGTGTTCTGCGTCCGTTATTCTGGCATCCGCCACCCCGTCCCTGGAAACCTGGAGCAACGCCCAAAGTGGCAAATACAATCGCGTAAACCTGACGTCGCGCTTTGGTGTCGCAGAAATGCCGGACATGCGCGCCATTGATATGCGGATGGAAAAACTGCCAGCCAGCCGCTGGATTTCCCCCACACTTGCCAAGGCTGTTGAACGGCGTCTGGATGCCGGGGAACAGTCGCTTTTGTTCATCAACCGCCGTGGCTATGCACCCACCACTGTCTGCCGGGCCTGTGGGGAACAGGTGGGCTGTGATTTTTGTGATGCCCGCATGGTGGAACATCGGTTTCAGAACCGCCTGATCTGCCATCAATGCGGCGAAAGCAAACCTGTGCCCGAAGCTTGCCCCTCCTGCGAAGTTGAAGGCAAAATGGCCCCGGTCGGCCCCGGTGTGGAACGTCTTGCGGAAGAAGTGACAGAACGCTTTCCAGATGCCCGCATTGCGCTGTTGTCCTCTGACCTGTTCGGCTCGGCCCGCGCTTTGAAGGAACGTATCGAAAGCATTGCAGCGGGCGAAGCCGATATCATCGTCGGCACACAGCTGGTCGCCAAAGGACACAATTTTCCGCTGCTTACGCTTGTTGGCGTCATTGATGCCGATCTGGGCCTGCAAGGATCTGATCTGCGGGCTGCGGAACGCACCTTTCAATTGATGCGACAGGTGGCCGGACGCGCCGGTCGGTCTGAGCGACGCGGCGTTGCGCTGCTACAGACATTTCAACCGGATCACCCGGTCATCCGCGCGATCCTATCCGGGGATGAGGAAGGGTTCTGGCGGGCAGAATGCGGGGAACGTCAACAGGCCGCAGTGCCCCCCTTTGGCCGCCTCGCCGGGATCATCCTATCAGCAGAGGATGCACAGCAGGTATTTGAATTTGCAGGTGAAATGGCGCGTCGGGATGGTCCGCTTCAGGCCATTGGCGCACAATTGTTTGGCCCGGCCCCTGCCCCCATTGCCCGTGTGCGTGGCCGTCACCGTGTCCGTATGCTGATCAAAGCCGACAAGGCCGCCCCCCTGCAACGCGCAATCGGCCAATGGACCGGTCAATTCCGCATCCCCAACGCAATCCGCATCGCCGTTGATATTGATCCTGTGAATTTTTTCTAAGGCGCGCTTACTGCCCTCTGTCGGGCGGATCCTTCAGATCACCAATCAGGCGTTCCGATCGACGTAAAGCCGTTGCAAAAGATCCCAAAGCCACAGCCCATAATGCGATTTCCAAAGTTGCTATGCCCATGATGTGCGGCAGGAAAACTGCAACAAGGGCAGCACCTGTCAGCAAAGCCATGCGATGTTGTTTTGCACAGGGCCCGCAAAAATCAGGCAGCAACCCCTGAGCTGCACCAAGTTCGCGGGTATAGGCCACCAGAACCGCCGCACAGGCCGCCGCCCAGCCAAGGCCAGGGGCCGCCACCCCATAACCAAGACCAACCAGTATCGCGATATCGGCATAGCGATCCGGTGCTTCGTTCCAGAAAGGGCCATCAGCTTCGGCCTTACCGCCCTCAACAGCCACCATCCCATCCAGCAGGTTGCACATCAACCGCCCCTGAATGCCCAGCGCCGCAAGGATTAGAACAAACCAATGCGTGCCACCAGACAACCAGAACATCAGCCCTGCGAATACAGCAAACCCAATCGATGCCTGCGAAATTTGGTTTGCTGTTATATCAGATTGCGCCAGCCGTCGGGCCAGCGCCTTGATTGGGCGGGCCCCGCGCGATGCAATAGGGCGGCGATTGTTCAGATCAGTCATAAGGGGTCTTTCTTAGGGAAAAGCCAAAGCTCAGCGTGTAGATAGACGCACCGCACAGCGGCACAACAATGGTTTGCCAAAAGGCCGGCGTGCCCGCGATTGTATGACCGCCGACCAGAAACAGCGCAGACGTTGCCATGCCGCACACCGCCGCACAAAACCAGCACAGTGACACGGCAAACACCCGTTCGACCACCCGATGCATCAGGAATGTGATCCCCCCGGTCAGCGCCCCCTGTGTCAGCGCCGCAATCAATGGGGCTGGCATGGCAAAACCGCTGTTTGACCAGGCCGCCCAGCCGCCCATCAGGCACATGCCTGTCAGACTATGACTCAGCGGATGCTGCAGCAGGGTCTTTATCTGCGCGCTCATACGGCGGACCAGAAATAACGCACAATGTGGAAAAAGATCGGGGCAGAGAATACAACACTGTCCAACCGATCCACAAATCCACCGTGACCTGCAATCAGATGGCCCCAGTCTTTTACGCCCTTGTCGCGTTTGATCGCCGACATCACAAGCCCGCCAAAGAATCCAAGCAGGGTGCACATCAGGGCCAAAACAAATGCCTGAAACGGCGTAAATGGTGTCATCCACCACAGACCAGACCCGATCAGAGACGCAGAAAACACCCCCGCCAGAAAGCCTTCCCATGTTTTTGAAGGTGACAGTCTGGGCGCGATTTTACGTTTACCAAGAAGCTTGCCCCAAACATATTGCAGCACGTCAGAAATCTGCACCGTCACCACAAGAAACGCGATCAACAGCACGTTTTTGCCTTCAAATCCGGCGATATCCAGCATGATCAACGCGGGCACATGACTGGCGGAAAAGACGCAAATCATCAACCCCCATTGGGTTTCAGCGATCCGTACAAGAAAGTTCTCTGTATCGCCGCGCAGCACAGCCACAATCGGCAACAGCAGGAAGACATAGACCGGGATGAAGATCGAATACATCCCGTACCAATTTGTCCAGATCAGAATATATTGCAGGGGCAACACAATGAAAAAGCTGATCAACAACGCATAATGATCAGCCCGGCGTTTCGCGGTCAATGTCAGGAATTCACGCAGGGCAGCGAAACTGATCAGGGCAAAGAGAATGACAACACCCGCCGTTCCGGCGATCATCGCGACAGCCAGCAGGGCGACCATGCCCCACCACGCATTGATCCGGGCGATCAAGTTTCCAACCAGTTCCGTATTGCCGCTGCGCGCACGCAACATCCGGGAAATGACAGTGGCCACAATAAGGATCGCAAAAACCCCGATCATCAGCGTGGAAAATTCAGCCGGAGTAGTCATGACTGCACCTCTTCACCTAGGGTTCGCAATGCATTTTCCGCACGGGTGATAAATTCGGATTTTTCTTCATGTTCACCGATACGCAACGGTGCGCCAAAACTGACTGAACACAGTAAGGGCACGGGAATGACTTCGCCTTTGGGCATCACAGATGTCAGGTTTTCAATCCATGTCGGCACCAGATCCACATCAGGGCAGCTTTGCGCCAGATGAAACAGACCGGGTTTAAACGGCAACAACAAATCATCCGTCATATTGCGGGTGCCTTCCGGAAACAGGATCAGGCTGTCACCCTGTTTCAGGGCCTCGGCCATCTGCGCCACTGGGTCCAGGGTGCGGGTGTCCGGGTTGCGGTCAATCAGAACCGCGCGAAACACATCTTTGCCAATGAAGCTTTTCAATGGGGTTTGCAGCCAATAATCAGATCCGGCAACCGGGCGGGTCTTTTCGCGCAGCTGCGGCGGCAGCACTGTCCAGATCAGAACAAAATCACCGTTAGAGGCATGATTGGCGAAATACACCCGCTGGCGTGCCACCGGTTCACAGCCTTCCCAGATCCCCCGTACAGCGGTCACAAGGCGTGCAAAGAGAATAATAGCGGCACCGGTCAGCGGTGCTAAAATACGTAATTTATAGTCAAACATCATGTGCTCATCACAAATACGGGGCCCGTTATTTCGGGCGATTTGATATGTCGTATTGGAAAACCATACCCCAGTGCAAGACCGATCGCCGTACCGCAACGTGCGCAACCCTTGCCCTTCCTTAACCCTTTGTCCGCATATTTCCCGGGATCGATCATCCCCGGCCAGACATATCCAGGGGACCAAAACGGAACAGAGGCCCTTTAAAACAGGGCGGATATAAGCTTCCTCACCGGGTTTAACCAGCCCGGTCTCATTCTCCGTATGGGCGGCGCCGCCACTTTATTCTGGCATCACTTCCATACCTATAAACAGCACCACACCGGGCAAAGAGATCTTTGCACCGGCCCATTGTGTTGCGTTTTTCGGCCAGGTCTTTGCAAATCTGCACAGCTCTCTCACATGTCTCACACAGCAGGCCCCTTTCCCCGCAGCCAAAACAGGCGTAAGGCGGAGATATGAAAACCATACCTCTCGCTGATGCACACCATCTGCCGTTCTGGCAACGCCCCGTCACCCTGCTGTTTCTGATGGCAGCTGCTATGCCTGTGGCATTTTCCACCTGGTCAGCGCTTCTCAACAACTTTGTGATCGAAGCCGCCAATTTCACGGGTAAGGAAATTGGCCTGTTGCATTCTGTTCGGGAAATTCCGGGTTTCCTGGCCATTGGTGTGATCGCCATCCTGATGTTCATGCGCGAACAGGTTCTGGGGATCGTCTCACTTGGTATGCTGGGAATGGCCACCGCTGTGACGGCCTGGTTCCCCAGCCTTGGTGGCATTCTGACGATTACGATGCTCAGCTCAATCGGGTTTCACTATTATGAAACGGTCAACCAGTCACTGCAGCTGCAATGGCTGAAGAAAGACCGCGCGCCCCAGATGTTGGGCCGGATCACGGCAATGGGATCTGCAGCAACTGCGCTGGCCTATGTCCTGATCGTGATGACCTGGAAAAGTTTCGATCTTTCTTATAACTTCGTCTACTTGGTTTCGGGTGGTTTCACAGCCCTCCTTGCCGCTTTTTGTTTCTTCGCCTATCCACAATTCGAAGCCCCACACCCCCAGAAAAAGCAACTGATCCTACGCAAACGCTATTGGCTGTATTACGCGCTTCAGTTCTTTGCCGGTGCACGTCGGCAGATCTTTGTGGTGTTTGCAGGTTTTATGATGGTCGAACTTTTCGGCTTCAAAGTGCATGAAATCACAGCGCTGTATCTGATCAATCTGGGGGCCAACATGGTTTTTGCCCCTTTGATGGGGGAAGTTGTCGCCAAATGGGGCGAACGTCGGGCGCTGTTGTTTGAATACGCAGGCCTTGTCATTATCTTTACGCTGTATGGCGGGATCTATTTCTTTCACTGGGGCTGGATCATCGCATCTGCCCTGTATGTGATTGACCATATCTTCTTTGCCCTGGCTTTGGCGCTGAAAACCTATTTCCAAAAAATCGCAGATCCGGGTGATATCGCCCCCACCGCCGCGGTGGCCTTTACCATCAACCATATCTCGGCGGTGTTCCTGCCGGTGCTTCTCGGGCTTCTTTGGGTTGTCTCTCCTGCTGCAGTCTTTATGTTCGCCGCAACAATCGCCTGTGGCAGCTTTGCACTTGCTTTGCTGATCCCGCGCCACCCGTCACCGGGTCACGAAACCATTTTCGCCGCACGCGCGGCCCAGCCAGCAGAATAACGGACACAGCCATGACAACCTTTACCGCTTTCACCACCCTGACCGACAAAACCAAAGCCGAAGCCCTGGGCGAAGCACTGGAACGTCTGGTGCCTGAACCCTACGGTGTTGGCGTGTTTGAGGTCGAGGACGGCACGGGTGTCTGGGAAGTCGGCGGCTATTTTCTAGAAACCCCGGATGACGCGGGGCTGGCCCTACTGGCGATGGCATTTGATGCGAAGACCTTTGTCATTTCGGAACTGCCCGAAACCGATTGGGTTGCACATGTGCGTCGTGAATTGGCCCCTGTAGAGGCTGGTCGTTTCTTTGTTTACGGCAGTCATGATGCCGACAAAGTTCCCGCGGATTGCGAACCCCTGCTGATCGAAGCGGCAATGGCCTTTGGCACCGGTCACCATGGTACGACGCTGGGGTGCCTTAAGGCGCTGGACACGCTGATCGAACAGGGATTTCATGCGAAAAACTGTATTGATGTTGGTTGCGGCACCGCTGTTTTGGCAATGGCTGCGGCCCGTATCTGGCCTGAAAACGTACGGGCCAGTGACATCGATCAACAGGCTGTGGACGTAGCCGAAGCCAACGTAAAGGCAAACAACCTGGAAGGCCGTGTCACATGTTTGGAAGCCGCCGGTTTCGCCCATGATGAAATCGAAGCAGCCGCGCCCTATGATCTGGTGTTCGCCAACATTCTGAAAGCCCCCCTGATCGGTCTGGCCCCGGATATGGCAGAATTTCTGGCCCCGGATGGCTATGCGATTCTCTCGGGGATTTTGAATGAACAGGCCGATGAAGTGATTTCAGTTTATGCCGAAAATGGAATTGATCTTGTTTCCCGCACTGAAATTGTTGAATGGACAACATTAGTTCTCCAAAAAACATCGTAAATTAAAGCGGTTATTCGCCAAGTCAATTTATCTGCCTTACTTATGCCATATTTGAACCAGAAAATGGCTCTATTCTCGGTTTTACGGTTATGGAGACGTATATGCACGAGTTTCAGACAGAACCTTTCGATGAACGATTGGGGCGCATAACCAAACGCCACCGTAAGATGGCCAAAGGTTATAAAACGAAGATGGGTAAAGACGGGTTAATTACAGCCCGCCCTGTCCGCAGGCTTCGGTTCCCTTGGAAATTCATGGTTTTAATTGCTGTATTTTGTATGCTGTTTAAAGGTGCAATTTTCGCATCCCTAGGTCCAACGGCCTATGATCAGAGAATTGAACGACTTGCCCGTGGCAGCAATGCCGAAAAGGCCGGTGCATTTCTGATGCAACCGGAACCTGTCACCCTGTGGCTGGCCACACAATTGCGCCCACTTCTGCAGGCTAAAATTCCAGCCGCAGAAACCACGGCAGCTGTGACTGAGTAAACTTAGAACCAGCTCTCAAAACGACAAAACGCCCGCGTCAGACGCGGGCGTTGCTGTTTTTGTGACCTGTGTCACCAGGGAGGATGGGGTCAGGTCACGCAGCCTTACAGTAGCGGCTGTATTCTTAGCGTTTCATCTTACGTGCAACCACGTCGATGTCGCTGCGGTCGATGCCGATGTCTGCCAGCTCGTGGTCGCTGAGGGCGGACAGGGATTTGCGTGTAACGCGTGTGTCGTTCCAGGCCTGCACACGGGCAACAGTGGAACGAATGGTCTCAGCGAACCCGCCGAAGGGTTGGGTGACGACCGCGGAGCGGGTGTGATCGATGACTGCCATCTGTAAAGTCCTTCAGATTGGGGCGCTGATCGGCGCGTTGTTTTGTAAGCCCCACTTATGCCTGAGTATCTTCCCCGACAAGCGTGATTTTTGCATGGCTTTTATGCAATTTGTGCATAGGTCTGAACCTCGGTTCCCCCTTATAAACAAAGGGTAAATACAAGCGTTCGAAATCTGTCGCGCCCGGAATTCCGCGTGTCGCTTTTGTGTCGTTTTTCGCCCTGTTACCGGTACCAGCCATGACAACGCTGTTTTAGCAATTGGCAAATGTTCGCGTTTCGTGCTACTCAAAATTTAACGAAAAAAGATGAAAATAATTCTGTGAGGCGGCAAAATGCGTGTTTTAGGCATTGATCCGGGGCTGCGAAACCTCGGCTGGGGTGTGATTTCGGTGGATGGAAGCCGACTCAGTCACGTTGCAAACGGCATTTGTCATTCTGAAGGCACCGAACTGGCCCCGCGATTGCTGTCGCTTTTTGATCAGCTGTCTGAGGTGATCGAGATTTGGCAGCCCGATACAGCTGCGGTTGAGAAAACATTCGTCAACAAAGATGGCGCAGGCACCCTGAAACTGGGCCAGGCGCGTGGTATTGCCATGCTGGTTCCGGCCCGTGCAGGTCTGTCCATTGGTGAATACGCCCCGAACTCGGTCAAGAAATCCGTGGTGGGCGTTGGGCACGCCGATAAAAACCAAGTTGAACATATGGTAAAGATGCAATTGCCCGGCGTGAAAATTGCAGGCGCGGATGCTGCGGATGCCCTCGCCATTGCCATGTGTCACAGCTATCATATGCAATCATCAGGCCGGATCACGGCCGCATTACAAAAGGCCGCCCAATGATCGGACGCATCGCAGGTATTCTGAACTACCGTTCCACGGACCATGTGCTGATTGATGTGCGTGGCGTGGGTTATCTTGTTTACGTCTCTGACCGCACTCTGGCCGCCCTGCCCCGCCCTGGGGAAGCCTGTGCGCTGTACACGGAACTTCTGGTGCGCGAAGACAATCTGCAACTGTTTGGCTTTCTAAGCTTGCAGGAAAAGGAATGGCATCGCCTGTTAATCTCTGTTCAGGGCATTGGTGCGAAGGCTTCTATGGCAATCCTTGGCACGCTCGGCCCTGACGGCATCGGGCGCGCGATTGCACTTGGCGATTGGGCCAGTGTGAAAGCCGCACCAGGTGTTGGTCCGAAAATTGCACAACGTGTGGTGAACGAATTAAAAGACAAAGCGCATGCTGTGATGGCCCTGGGGTCTGTTGATGACAGCGCCATGCCCGATGTCGCAGATGTGGAAGTGATCGAAACCGCCGCTGCTGCCCCATCGCCAAAGCCGAAGAAAGCACCGAGCAAAAAGAACGCCTCTGCTGCGGCACAAGCCGATGCACTGTCAGCTCTTGGTAATCTGGGCTATGCGCCCGCTGACGCAACATCTGCCGTGGCCCGTGCCGCAGGCGATCATCCCGATGCCGACATGTCCACATTGATCCGCGAAGCCCTAAAGCTTCTCGCACCAAAGGATTAATCCATGGACCAGCCTGATCCGAACCTGCGCCCGGCCCCGATGGACGGCGAACAAAAGCCCGAATTTGACCGCGCCATGCGCCCGCAGATGTTGGATGACTTCATTGGTCAGGCCGAAGCGCGTGCCAATCTCAAGGTATTTATCGAAAGCGCGCGTCGCCGGGGTGAACCCATGGACCACGCCCTGTTCCACGGCCCCCCCGGCCTTGGTAAAACCACCCTGTCCCAAATCATGGCGCGGGAACTTGGGGTGAATTTCAAGATGACCTCGGGCCCAGTGCTGGCAAAGGCGGGCGATCTCGCGGCAATCCTGACCAACCTCGAAGCACGTGACGTTCTGTTCATCGATGAAATCCACCGTATGAACCCCGTGGTGGAAGAAATCCTATATCCGGCGCTTGAAGATTTTGAACTGGACCTTGTGATTGGTGAAGGCCCAGCTGCGCGAACCGTACGCATCGAACTGCAACCCTTCACCCTGGTTGGGGCCACAACCCGCTTGGGCCTGCTGACAACCCCGCTGCGGGATCGGTTTGGCATTCCTGTGCGCCTGCAGTTTTATTCCACCGATGAGTTGCATGAAATTGTCACCCGGGGCGCACGTAAGATGGGCGTTGAGGCCACCGATGGCGGGGCCCGCGAAATTGCCCGTCGCGCCCGTGGCACCCCGCGTATCGCCGGGCGTTTGCTGCGCCGAGTGGTGGATTTCGCAGTGGTGGAAAGCGACGGGCGTATCACCCAAGACGTGGCCGATGGGGCCTTGTCACGCCTTGGTGTTGATCATCTCGGCCTTGATGGTGCCGACCGTCGTTATCTCAGCATGATTGCCGAAAATTATCAGGGGGGGCCTGTCGGAATTGAAACCATGTGCGCGGCCCTGTCAGAAAGCCGGGATGCGCTGGAAGACGTGATCGAACCTTACCTTTTGCAGCAAGGCCTGATCCAGCGAACGCCGCGCGGGCGGATGCTGGCGCAAAAAGCCTGGGCCCACATGGGCATCCCCGCACCAGAGGTAAAAGTGGAACGTAAGCAAACGCCAGATCTGTTTGAAGACTAACCCCTTTACCAGAGACGAAAAGCAACATTGCCTTCCCGGGCCAGATGCGGCATGAGGGGCCATGACCAAACAGATCAAAGCTTACTCCGTCCATCTGCTCACCGCTACGGGTGCCGTTTTCGCAATGCTAGCCATGCTGGCCGCTGTTGATGAAAAATGGAGCCTCATGTTCGTCTGGCTTGTCGTCGCCTTCGCGGTAGACGGCATCGATGGCCCGCTGGCCCGTCGCTATGACGTGAAAAAGAACGCACCGATCTATGATGGTGTGTTGTTGGACCTGATCATTGACTATCTGACCTACGTCTTTGTGCCGACCTATGCTTTGTTCAAATCCGGCCTGCTGGATGGCTGGTCCGGCTGGTTATCGATCATTGTGATCACCTTTACATCCGCCCTGTATTATTCAGACAGCCGCATGAAAACCAAAGACAATTCCTTTTCCGGCTTTCCCGGATGCTGGAACATGGTGATCCTGGTTCTGTTCGCAACCGCGCCGTCCTGGCAGGTGACCCTGTTTGTTGTACTGGCGTTTTCCGTCGCGATGTTCTTGCCGATGAAATTCGTTCATCCCATGCGCACAGAACGCTGGCGCCCGGTCACTGCCCCTGTGGCCATCGCTTGGACAGGTTTTGCAGGCTGGGCGGCCTGGGTCGAATTTCATCCAGAAAGCTGGGCACTCTGGGGGTTAATCGCGACCAGTATTTACCTGGCCTTGGCCGGCATCGCGCAAAGCCTGATCCCCGCACGCAGCTGACTTAGAACCGTGTGATCGCAACACCTACGACGATCAGAAGGGCGGAAATCGCCTTGTTGCGCGACATGGTTTCACCAAACACCAACCAGCCCAACAGAACTGCGAATAGGATCGATGTTTCCCGCAGCGCCGTGACCAGCGCGATGGGTGCCTGTGTCATGGCCCAAACCGCGATGATATAGGATGTATAAGACGCAGCCGCCCCACACATACCAAGCACCCAGGTCTGACGTTTGATGCGCAGGATTTGCGTGCCGTGCACCCCGATCATCAGGGCAGGATATGTCACAGATGCAATCACGAACAACCAGCCCACATAGGCAACAGCATTGTCCATTTCACGGGCCCCAAGCCCATCAACAATGGAATAGCCCGCAGTGGCAAGCGCTGAACCGATTGCAAAAGGCAGCATCTTTCGCGATTCACCCGAGGTAAACACACCCCGCGCCATCAAAATGATACCAACCCCCAGCAACCCTATTCCAATATAGCTGGCCGGCGACAAATATTCCCCCAACGCAACCCCATTGATCAGCAGCACAATCATCGGCGCACCACCCCGGGCAATCGGATAGACCCGCGACAGATCCCCCTGCTGATAGGCATAGCCCAGGAAAAATTGATAGGCCGTGTGAAAGCTCGCGGATCCCATCAGCCAGAACCAAACCGTGCCTTCAGGCATAGGTTGGGTCGCGATGGTCACAAGACCAATCAACCCATGCCCAAGCGCCATCACCATCATACCTGCCAACTTGTTGTCGCCGGTCTTGATCAGGGCATTCCAACTTGCGTGCAAAAGTGCCGCCATCAGGATTGAAAAGAAAATAAAGACTGACATCAACGCCCCCAGGATCTGCATTCCTCACAGCAGTGACCCGCAACACAGATCCGCGCAACAAAAACTGACATAAAACGGTTACAAAACCAGAGCGCGGCGGAAATATCACAACAACCTGCAAAGTTGTCTGTTTCTCTAAGGCCAGTTCTTCAGGGCAACACTGCAATCTGGTCAAACTGGACCGCACGCAGGGGCTTCCAATCTGCGTCCACCGTAATACTGCGCAGAACCAGCCCCACGTCAGGTGCATAAAACTGTACCATTCGTATCGGGTTCATATCTTCGAAATCCATGCGTTCATGGATCTGACGCGCTGAATACCGACAGTCACCAATACGCACAAATGTGTTGCGTATCATTTTCCAGGTAACCTGTCCCGGTACTTCGGTGCCATCGGAAAAACGAAGGGTTACATCCCGTTGCATCTGCCTGCCCGGGCGCAGATTTTCCAACTCTCCAGGAGAGACATCAATGGTCAATGCCATGTGATTATCCCGCCCTTCTTCCCAGCGCTCTGTCGTCATCAACGCATGGGACAGCCGACTGTGAACCACCTGCCCCCGGCTTTCACGTCTTTCAGACAGACCACCCCCATCACGCCGAAAAACCGAAATAAACGATGGCGCATTCCGGGTCAGAACAATGCCCTGGTCCAGATCGGCATTGTCGGGGCACCTGGCCACTGAAACAGCAGAAGATAGACAAAGCCCCGCAAAAGACAGTAAGGCAAGTTTCAACATCGGAAATCTCTCAAATCAAAAGGCCTGCAGCCCCTTCATGCTTTAATAACGTGACCTTCATTTCGATCCCGTTAAGACCACCACCTGCCCCAGAAAACCCACCAAGACCCGTCGCCGACAACACCCGATGACAGGGAATAATCACGGGGATAGGGTTGGCTCCGCAGGCATTGCCCACGGCCTGCGCAGGCGTCTGGGTGATTTTGGCAAGATCGCCATATGTCACTGTTTCCCCAAAAGGAATTGCAAACATTGCATCACAGACAGCACGCTGAAAATTGCTGCCTTCCACCCAAAGCGGCAAATCAAATTCCGTCAGTTCATGATTGAAATAGGCCTGCAACTGCCGCCCCCCTTCGCGCAACACCGCACTGTCATCCCCACGGGCTTGTGCATTCCACAAAAGCTGCGTGATCATGCCGTCTTTTTCAACAAGGCCCAGGCGGCCGATGGGGGTATCTGTTGTTCCGATATTCATGCAAACAGCATCGCATAAAAAAACCCCGGCGCAAGGGCCGGGGCATTCCATTTCCTGCTTAATCAGCGCTTATCCCAGCGCGTCATTACAACGTGAACATGTTGCCGCATGTTTGTGGCTGCCAACGTCTGGCAGGATCTTCCAGCAGCGCTGACATTTGTCGCCATCGGCTTTTTCGAACACCACACCAACACCGTCTGTCTCCGGCATGCGGAAAGCTTCTGCAGGGCTTGGATCATTGGTCAAGGACACGGCGGATGTGATGCAGACATCTGCGAAATCGACTGAATTCAGCAGGGCTAGCACGTCCTCGTCATGCACATGTACGACAGGGGCCGCTTCAAGGCTGGCACCGATGACTTTGTCGGTGCGCTGCACTTCCAAAGCGGCCGTTACAACACGGCGCACTTTGCGGATCTCGGCCCATTTCGCGGCCAGCGGTTCATCGATCCAATCCGCAGGTGTATCCAGGAAATCCACCAGGTGAACAGAGCTGTCGTCACCGCCGAAACGTTCCAGCCAGACCTCTTCCATGGTGAACGGCAGAACGGGCGCAAGCCAGGTGGTCAGGCGTTGGTGCAACATGTCAAGCACGGTCAATGCCGCCAGTCGTTCCGCACTATCGCCATCGCAATAGAGCGCATCCTTGCGAATGTCGAAATAGAACGCCGATAGATCCTGGGTGGCAAAGTTGAAGATCGCCTGGAACACGCCCTGGAAATCAAATGCACGGTAGCCCAGGCGCACGGTGTGGTCTAGCTCGGCCATACGGTGCAGCACCCAGCGTTCCAGTTCAGGCATGTCAGCAGGTGCAACGGTTTTCGCCGCGTCAAACCCGTCCAATGCCCCCAGCATAAAGCGCATGGTGTTGCGCAGACGGCGATACCCATCCGCCACACCTTTCAGGATTTCAGGGCCGATGCGTTGGTCGGCGGTGTAATCCGTCTGGGCCACCCAAAGACGCAGGATATCCGCGCCATATTGCTTAACCACAGTTTCAGGTAAGATCGTATTGCCCTGGGATTTGGACATTTTGTTGCCCTTGGCATCCAGGGTAAACCCGTGTGTCACAACGTTTTTATACGGCGCGCGGCCTTTGGTGCCACAGGCTTGCAACAGGGATGAATGGAACCAACCACGGTGTTGGTCGGTGCCTTCCATGTAAACGTCAGCGATGCCATCATGCGCGCCATCTTCACGGTCACGCAGAACAAAGGCATGGGTGGACCCTGAGTCAAACCACACGTCCAAGACGTCAAACACCTGATCATAATCGTCAGGGTTCGCCGCGTCCCCGATGAAGCGTTCTTTGGCGCCATCCATGTACCAGCAATCGGCACCTTCCGCGTCAAAGGCTTCTACGATACGCGCGTTCACCGCGTCATCACGCAGCAGGTAATCCGCATCTGTCGGCAGAGATCCCTTTTTGGTGAAACAGGTCAGCGGCACACCCCAGGCGCGTTGACGTGACAGCACCCAGTCAGGGCGTGCTTCGATCATGGAATGCAGACGATTGCGGCCCTTCTGCGGGGTCCATTTCACCAGCTTGTCGATAGAATTCAGCGCACGTTCACGGATGGTCTCACCCATCTCGTTTTGGCCATCGCCAACCGCGCGATCCACGGCAGCAAACCACTGCGGCGTGTTGCGATAGATGATCGGCGCTTTGGAACGCCAGGAATGTGGATAGCTGTGTTTGATCTTACCACGGGCCAGCAGGCCGCCGACTTCGACCAGCTTGTCGATGACGGTCTTGTTGGCGTTGCCTTCCTTGCCCTTACGATCAAGGATGAACGTGCCACCAAAGAACGGCAGATCCGCGCGGAACCCGCCATCATCCATAACGTTATAGGTGATGACCTGTTCCAGCATGCCCAGATCACGGTAAAGTTCAAATTCTTCCATACCGTGACTTGGGGCACAATGCACAAAACCTGTACCTTCGGTGTCGGTCACAAAGTCAGCGGCGCGGAAATCACGAATGTCATCCCATTCGCCATTGCCACCTTCGGCGCCGGCCAATGGGTGGGACAGGTTCAGACCGGAAAGTTCATCCGCTGTTACATCACGCAGGCGGGTGTATTGGCCGTCTTCCAAACGCGCACGTTTGAACACGTCAGCTGCCAGATTGTCAGCCAACAGATATTTGTCGCCCACATTGACCCAGCTTTCATCCGGCGTGCCGGTGACTTCATACAGGCCGTATGCAATGTCCTGGCCGTAAACCACGGCTTTGTTAGACGGGATCGTCCAAGGCGTGGTGGTCCAGATCACGACATAGCCGTCGTTCAGATCAGTGTTTTCCGCGCCGGACACCTTAAACTTCACCCAGATCGTGAAGCTTTCTTTGTCGTGATACTCAACCTCGGCCTCAGCCAAAGCAGTCTTCTCAACCGGCGACCACATGACGGGCTTGGAACCCTGATACAGCGTGCCGTTCATCAGGAATTTTTGGAACTCAGCCGCGATCACGGCTTCGGCGTGGTAGTTCATGGTCAGGTACGGGTCGGCCCAATTGCCAGTGATGCCCAGACGTTTGAATTCCTCGCGCTGGATATCCACCCAGCCATCGGCAAACTTGCGGCATTCCTGACGGAAATCAACGATATTGACCTCGTCTTTGTTTTTGCCCTTTTTGCGGTATTGTTCTTCGATCTTCCATTCAATCGGCAGACCGTGACAATCCCAGCCCGGCACATAACGCGCGTCATGGCCCATCATCTGATGGCTGCGCACGATCATGTCTTTGATGGTTTTGTTCAGTGCGTGACCGATGTGCAGATGCCCGTTCGCATAGGGGGGGCCATCGTGCAGGATAAAGGGCGTGCGATCTTTTTTCGCGCGCAACTGGTCATAAACAGCCAGTTTTTCCCAACGGGCCAGCCATTCGGGTTCACGTTTGGGCAGGCCTGCACGCATCGGAAAATCCGTTTTTGGCAGGTTCAGGGTATCTTTGTATTCTACAGTTTCAGCAGGCGTATCGGCGCACATGGTCTGCGGTCCTTATCGGTCATTTTGGGGAAGATATGAGGGCGGCGCGCGCGTTGCATACGCCTTGTCCCGGCGGCTCGTGTCAGTGGAGCGCCGGGCATATAATTCGAATAATAATCGCCATCATATGTCGCATAAGCGCCTTATAGGCCTGCACCACCTTGGCGTCCAGCGAGAAGGGGTAAATTTAGCGCAGCAACGGGAGTTTTTCAAAAACCCCAGTCAAATTTCTTTGAAAGAAATCCAGAAACCGCCTAGCTCATGAGAAGATATTTCAAAGGCCTTAAAATTATGAAGATGCTGAATATTGGAATTGCCGGTGCTGGTGTTGCCGGGCTTTGTGCCGGGGCGGGCCTTGCGAAAGCCGGTCATCAGGTTCAGATTTTTGATCAGTTTGACACCCCATCCCCTGTTGGATCTGGCCTGATGATTCAGCCGGTCGGGCAATCTGTTCTGGATATTATGGGCTGTCTGCCGCAGGCCCGCTCTTTTGGTGCAAAAATTGACGATCTGCATGGCACGGTTTCCGGGCATCCTTTTCCCGTTCTGAATGTCGCCTATGATCCGGATCACATGACGGGCGAAACCGGACTTGCCATGCACCGCAGCGCATTGTTTCAGGTTCTGCTTGATGCGGCGACGGATGCCGGTGTTCAACTGCGCCCCGGGCATAAAGTCAGTGGCATCACCACATCACCGCAACGCCAGCTGGAATTTGACGATGCCCGCAAAAGCGAAGGTTTTGATCTGGTGATCGATGCGGCTGGTTCCGGATCCCCGATCAGCCCGATGACCGCAAAACCCCTGCCCTATGGCGCGCTATGGGGGACCGTTGACAGGGTCGATGTCCCCGGCATCCCCTTTAATCGCCTGACCCAGAGATACCACCGCGCGCAACATATGGCCGGCATTTTACCCCTTGGAACTATGCCGGGGCAAACGGCTGAGAAGATCGCGATTTTCTGGTCTCTGAAACGCGAAGATCTGAAATCCTGGCAAAACGCCCCGATTGAAAACTGGTTGGATGATGTTGATCGGATCTGGCCCGAAGGCGCGCCTTTCTTCCGTCAGATCACCACCCATCACCAGATGACACCCGCCTTCTACAGCCATGGAACCCTGCGTAAATGGCATGCCCCAGGCCTGATCCACATCGGAGACGCCGCCCATAGCGCCAGCCCACAACTGGGCCAGGGGGCGAATATGGCCCTTTTGGATGCCTGGGCGCTGGTGATGGCCCTTGAACATAGCGACAACCTGCCCAAAGCCCTGCGCATCGCACAGAAAATGCGCCGTCGCCATGTCACGACCTATCAAAGCATGAGCCGGTTTTTCACATCCATGTACCAATCCGACAGCCGCATCCTGCCCCTGATCCGTGACTGGATCTTGGCCCCGCCTGCCAATATTCCCTTTGTGCGACGACAGCTCTCTCAGATCGCCTCCGGCTCTCTGATTTCTCCTCTGCGGGAAACAGCGATAAAGTTATGAAGTTTTTAGCTTTCCTTATCATAGCCTGTTGCCTCTGGATGCCTAGGCAGAAACGGTTCAGATCCCCGGCCCGCAGGGTGCGCTTGAGGGGGAATATCTGCGCCCGGATGCGGCACAGCAGGGCGTGTTGATCATCCCCGGGTCCGGCCCGATTAACCGCGATGGCAACCTGCCACAGATGAGCACGCAAACCTATATGTATCGCCTGCTGGCCCAGGGTCTGGCACATGCGGGCATCGCCAGCCTGCGCATTGATAAACGCGGCATGTTTGGCAGCGCGGCGGCGATTGTCGACGCAAATGACGTGACGATTGACGTCTATGCGCAGGACGCGCGTGATTGGGTGCGCTTCATGGCACAGGATTTTAAGTGTATCTGGATTGCAGGCCACTCTGAAGGCGGGCTTGTGGCCCTTGCCGCAGCGCTGGACGCACCGGAAAATCTCTGTGGTCTGATCTTGATGGCGACACCAGGCCGCCCACTTGGGCAGTTGATGCAGGAACAGTTGGCAAAAGCACCGGGCAGTGAGAACTGGATTGACGAGGTGGGCGCGGTGGGCGCGGTGATCGCGGCCCTGGAAACAGTAGGCACCACGGATACGTCCGCCCTGCCCCTCACGCTTCAGGCACTTTTCCAGCCCGGTCTGCAAAACTATCTGCGCAATCTGTTTTCCTATGATCTGGCAGATCTCGCCCGTCGCTGGCGGGGCCCCGCGCTGATCATACAGGGGGATGCGGATCTTCTGGCAGAGGCCCTGCCCCAGGCAGAAAGCGTGGCCCTGCCCGGCGGCACACATATCCTGAAGGCACAGCTCCCCGACAGGCCCTTTGCTACCTATCGAGATCCCTCCCTGCCCCTGCACCCAGATCTGATCCGGGCGATCTCTGGGTTTATCACAGCCTCTGATAGACAACCGGACTGAACACACAGCCCCTGCAAATGCGGAATCAGCCCCTAGATCTTCGGATCGGGGTTTTCCGTGTGGCCGTCAACTGAGATGACCTGCCCTGACACGAGGCGCGATTGCGGTGACGCCAGGAATACCGCCATGTTTGCAATGTCTTCCGCCTGCACGAAACTGCGCATGGAAGTGCCTGCCGCGTAACCCGCGTAAACTTGGTCACGAGTCATGCCCTTGGCCTCTGCTTCGCGTTCCAACACGCCCTCAATGCGCGGGCCTTCGACAGATCCCGGACAAATGACGTTGGCGCGGATACCGTAGGGGCCAAGTTCCATCGCGAGCGTTTTGGTCAAGCCGACCATCGCCCATTTCGCCGCCGCATAGGGCGCGCGGAAGGGGTATCCATAAATGCCAGCGGTGGAGGATGTCACAACAATCGCGCCTTTGCCTGCGGCCTTCATCAAGGGTGCAGCATATTTCGCGGCCAAAAACGCGCCCTCAAGGTTCACGGACACGCATTGCTGCCAATCCGCAAGTTCCACATCTTCCACCGCTGCGGTCGGCCCAGCGATCCCAGCGTTTGCACACAACACGTCCAACCCGCCTGCGGTCTCAATCTTCGCGAACACAGCCTTCATGTCATCTTCGGATGCGGCATTCGCCAAGTGCCCGTGAAAATGCGAAGGCAGCGCATTTAGCGCTGCCTTGTCCACATCTGTCACCCAGATTTCATAGCCGTCCTCATCAAAAGCCTGCGCCATGGCAAGCCCGATGCCAGAGGCCCCAGCGGTGATCAATACGCGTTGTTTCATTTCTTGCCCACCGCTTTGCCAACACCTTCGGGCATTGGACGTTTCGCATGTTCAGTGGCGATATCACCAAGGGTTTTGGCGATGTGTTCCGCAGGCTCTGACGCGCGACGGGTTTCAAGACTGACGTGGATCAACATATGTTCCCCTGTGGCCAGCAGGCGGTCACCTTCATACATCTCATGCCAGAGATGCATCTTCTTGCCTTCACCCAGCAGACAGCGCGTGCGCACGTCTATCTTTGCGCCTGCATGCACTTCGTCCAAATGACGGATGTGGGTTTCTGCGGTGAAATAACTGCCCCCGGATGAGATATAATCCGCGTCACAACCGATCAGTTCCATGAATTTATCGGTGGCATCGCCAAAGGCCTGAAGATAGCGTGCCTCATTCATGTGACCGTTGTAATCGGTCCAATCCAGCGGCACCGCGCGGCTGACCGTGGTGATCAGACCAGACATATCAATGGGTTGCGCCAGGCGTTTGTCCTGTGCATTCAACAGCGCCCCTGCCCCGTAATCCTGTGCTTTTAGGGCGCGCATCATGCCGACAAGGTTGTTGTCACGGATGCGTTCCAATTCGCGGATCGAATGATGACCCGACTGCGCATCCGATTGATCCGCGATCATGTCGATCAGCTCATCCGTCAGTTCCGGCACATCCATCAGCTTGGTCCAAGGCCATTGCAGGCAAGGGCCGAACTGCGCGATGAAATGCTTCATGCCCGCTTCGCCCCCGGCAATGCGATAGGTTTCAAACAGCCCCATCTGCCCCCAACGCAGGCCAAAGCCGTAACGGATCGCGTCATCGATTTCTTCGGTCGTGGCGATGCCATCTTTTACAAGCCACAGCGCCTCACGCCATACAGCTTCAAGGAAACGATCCGCAATATGCGCATCGATTTCCTTTTTCAGATGCAACGGATGCATGCCAATCGCGGTCAGGATTTCTTTTGCCCCTTCAACCACTTCCGCAGGGTTGGCCTCTGTTGTGACAAGCTCCGCAAGTGGCAAAAGATAAACTGGGTTAAACGGGTGGGTCACCACAATCTGGCCCGGGTTCGCCATGCCGTCTTGAAGCTCCGACGGCTTAAAGCCCGAGGTGGACGATCCGATAATTGCATCCGCGGGCGCATGTTCCTGAAGGCCTGCGTAGACTTTATGTTTAATCTCAAGGCGTTCCGGCACGCTTTCCTGGATCCAGGACGTACCGGCCACAGCATCTTTGATTTCAGCATGGAAGGTCAGCTTGCCTTCCGCTGGCATCGCCACATCGGATAGGCCCGGCAAGGATCTGCGCGCATTGGCCAGAACTTCGCTGATTTTACGTTCGGCTTCGGGATCTGGGTCAAAGACCTGCACGTCCCAACCCATCAGCAGAAAGCGCGCAGCCCATCCGCCACCAATCACACCACCGCCGATAATCGCAGCAATTTTCGTCATAGTCTCATCCCTTATCTTCTATCTTTATTTCACAAGCTGAGCACAAGCATGGTAATGCCAGCCATCCCCCCGAAAAACACCAACAACGTCAGCACTTTACGCGTTAAAAAACGGCGCAATATTAGTGAAAGCAGCACCCCGGAACCAGCGATCAGTGACAGCGCCCAAACGGTCAAAACAAACATCACACGCGGATATACAACGCCATCCCCCCATCCAGGTCCATAATAGTGGCTAGTGACGTATCCGAATATTCCGACCAGTGAAGACGCCCCTATGCAAATGACAATCCCTTTGTACCAGGCGGCATGTGCTTGAAAATAAGCACCGATTGCGGCGATGCCCGCAACAACAACACCATACATCATAGCGATAGTGATCATGTTTCCACTCTTACTTTCACTTTATATTCTCGGCTCTGATGACGCGTCATCAATCAATACAAAGCGTTGCAACTTCACCATCTTCAAAGACCTCAACGCACCCAAACGTCGTGCTGTCATCGCTGCAATAGCCGCTTTTCTCGCCGTCTTCTTCAATTGCCAAACACAGCCCTTCGCAAGCGTTGCTGGATGTGCAAACGTCGCCGCCGTCCATAGTCGGGCGCACGCAAACTTCATTGCCAAACGCGCCTGCCTCAACCTCGCCGTAATCCGCATGACAGGCGGCGCGTTCGGCGGCTGTCAGTGTGCTCTCTACGATCTGTGGGGTTTCCACAGGCTGGCAGGAGGCAAGCGCCGCAGTCATTCCGATCATCGTCACAAATTTCCACATCTCTTGTCTCCTGGTTGTTGATTTACACGGGGGCGCGTTTGGTCAGCCCCAGTTTTTCACGCACAGCATCCGGCCCGATGACATTTGCGCCAAGGCTTTCGATGATACCTTTCGCATGAGATACCAACATTTCGTTCGTGGCAAGGTTGCCGCGCCCAAGCATCAGGTTATCCTCAAGCCCCACGCGCACGTTGCCGCCCGCCAGAACAGAAGCCGCAACATAGGGCATCTGATCACGCCCCAGTGAGAATGCCGACCAATTCCAGTCATCGGGCACATTGTTCACCATCGCCATGAAAGTATTCAAATCATTCGGTGCCCCCCAAGGCACCCCCATGCACAGCTGAACCAGCGCAGGTGACGTCAAAACACCCTCTTTCACAAGTTCTTTCGCAAACCAAAGATGGCCCGTATCAAAGGCTTCGATTTCAGGTTTCACACCCGCATCGGTCATCATCTGCCCCATGGCACGCAGCATGCCGGGCGTGTTGGTCATGACGTAGTCAGCTTCGGCAAAGTTCATGGTGCCGCAATCCAACGTGCAGATTTCAGGGCGACATTCGATGACATGGGCCATGCGTTCCGTCGCACCGACCATATCGGTTCCCGCAGCGGTTGGCAGCGGGCTTTCGACGCCACCAAAGACGATGTCACCGCCCATACCAGCGGTCAGGTTCAGAACCATATCAACTTCAGATTCGCGAATACGGTCTGTCAGTTCACGGTAATATTCTGTCTTGCGCGATGGCACGCCAGTTTCCGGATCACGCACATGGCAATGCACAACCGCAGCCCCGGCCTTTGCAGCGGCAATCGCACTGTCCGCAATTTCCTTGGGGCTGCGCGGCACATGCGGGCTGCGATCCTGGGTGGAACCGGAACCCGTGATGGCCGCGGTGATGAAGACGTCTTTGTTCATGGTCAAAGGCATGAAATTACTCCCTGTAGTCTTTGGCAGATGATCCGGATTCTGATCAGCCCGCTGTGCTTAATACGGCATAGGGTGTCGAATATGGCACGAATTGATATCTGCGAGAGCCTCGTCGTTCAACACCACATCCTTGCTGCCAATAATATTCATCAGTTGTTCACGGCTGCGCGCACCAAAGATAGCTGAGGTCGTGAAGGGACGCGTGTGGCAAAAAGCAAGAGACATCTGAATAAGATCCAGACCATGTTTGTCTGCGACGTCCTGATACGCATCGACGGCCGGGAACACCCGTTCCGTGATGCGCCCGCCCAGTTCCGGGTAGACTTCGCGACGAGAACCTGCGGGGATCGCACCGTTCTGATATTTCCCGGTCAAAAGCCCCGTTGCCAGAGGTGAAAATGCCAGCAGTGTCACGCCTTCGTGTACCGACATTTCAGACATATCCGTGTCATACATCCGGTGCAGCAGGGAATATTCATTTTGCACAGAGGCAACGCGAGGCAGACCCATTTCCTCAGAAATCCGTAGCCATTGCGCGGTGCCCCAGGCGCTTTCATTCGACAAGCCAAAGTGACGGATTTTGCCCTGATCGACCAGGGTTTGCAGGGTGCCAAGAGCATCTTCCATATCCGCACGAATGCCTGCTTTGTCCGCTGTGCCGGGGTCATATGTCCAGTTCTGGCGAAAGGCCATGGAACCGCGATTGGGCCAGTGAAATTGGTAAAGATCAATATAGTCCGTCTGCAGGCGTTTAAGAGAGCCTTCCACCGCCTCTGTGATTGTTTTGGACGAAATCGGCGCACCATCCCGCACATGGGCCAAGCCTTCGCCGGAGTGTTTGGTCGCAAGGATCACGTCTTCACGCCGCCCCGTTTTGGCAAACCAGCTGCCCATGACACGTTCGCTGTCGCCTTGGGTTTCTTTCAGGATCGGGTTGACCGGGTACATTTCCGCCGTGTCGATAAAGTTGATCCCATGTTCCAGCGAGATGTCGATCTGTTCGTGCCCTTCCGTTTCGGTATTCTGAGATCCCCAGGTCATGGACCCGAGACAGAGTTCACTGACCATCAAGCCTGTTTGTCCAAGTTCAACTTTGCGCATGTTATTCTCCGGCGTTTTTCTAAGGTCAGAGTGACCCCGGCCCGCAAGCACCGCAAGCGAATTTTGCGATCAGGGGCTCCCGCCCGTTCACCCCCGGCAAAGTCGGGCATTCACCGGTTGGGCCGGGCGCCCCTGACGAGGCGCAGCAACGCAACACCGGAAACATCGATGAAATGTTACAAAACCGCCAAAAACGACACCAAATCGTCGATTTCCTCTGGGCCTTCCGGGGCAGTTCTGCGAGTCTGTAGGGATTGCCGGTGCGCCGGCCTGCAGCCCTGGCTTTCTTATGCGTTTGATTATTTCCTTTGCCGCCCTGTTTCTTTCGGTGATCTTCCTGCAACTTTCATCCGGCGGGGTGGGCCCGCTTGATGCGCTTTCGGGATTTGAGTTGGGGTTTTCCAAGCAGGAAATTGGTCTGTTAGGTTCGTCGCATTTCCTTGGCTTTTTTATTGGCTGCTGGTGGGCACCACGCCTGATGGGATCGATCGGGCATTCGCGTGCTTTTGCGGCTTTCACGGCCCTGGGCGCCATGGGGCTGATCAGCCATACTTTGATTGAAGATCCGATGTTCTGGGCGGCGTTTCGTATTGCAACCGGCCTGTGTGTTGCCGGATGTTACACGGTGGTTGAGGCCTGGCTGAACGACAAAGTCACCAATGAGAACCGCGGTCGCGCGATGGGCACCTTCCGGATCGTTGATATGGGGGCGTCCCTTGGCGCTCAGCTGATTATCGCAGTGCTGCCGCCGGCTTGGTATGTCTCCTATAACCTGTTGGCGCTGCTGTGTTGTGCATCTATCCTGCCACTGACCCTGACCAAGGCCAGCCAGCCCCAGACGCCGGATGCACCACGCCTGCGCCCAAAACTGGCTTGGGCCTGTTCCCCGCTGGCGGTTGCCGGGGTAATCGTTGCCGCGCTGTCATCTGCGTCTTTCCGAATGGTTGGGCCGATCTATGGCCAAGAGGTGGGTCTTGAAATTGGACAGATCGCGTTCTTCCTTGCGTCTTTCGTCGCAGGTGGTGCGTTGGCGCAATACCCGATGGGGTGGCTTGCGGATAAATATGATCGTCGTTGGGTTCTGATCTGGTTGTCCGCCGCCGCGGTTGTGTCCTGCGGCACCACAATGGCCGCCAGCAACACCGGCACGCTGGGTGTGATGTTGGCTGCCGGGTTCTTTGGGTTTACGTCTTTCCCGATCTTTTCGGTATCCGCCGCACACGCAAATGACTTTGCCACCGGGGATCAGCGGGTGGAACTGTCTGCAGCGCTAATGTTCTTTTACGCCCTTGGCGCGATTGCGGCCCCTTGGGTGGCCTCGGCCTTGATCGAGTTTTACGGCGCCCCCGCCCTGTTTGCCTTTGTCGCCATCGGGCATCTTGCGCTGATCGTCTTTGGTCTGACGCGGATGTATGCCCGCCCGACCCTGGCCGAACGCACGCCGTATCGCTATTCCCCGCGTACATCCCTGAGCATGGGGCGCTATCTTGGACGTAACCGAAGTGATAAACGTAAATAACCTGCCCAATCAGGCACTGGTGCAGGCCCCGCCCATAGGGTATTGAAGGCGCAAACCAGACGCATGAAGGCAGACTATGGACCGTATTCTTATCACCTCAGCGATCCCTTATATCAACGGGATCAAACACCTTGGCAATCTTGTGGGCAGCCAGCTTCCGGCTGATCTGTTTGCGCGTTACATGCGGTGCCGGGGTCATGAGGTGATGTTTATCTGTGCGACAGATGAACATGGCACACCTGCCGAACTGGCGGCAGCGAAGGCTGGCAAACCGGTTGAAGAATTTTGCGCCGAAATGCACGAAGTTCAGGCTGAAATTGCGAAAGGGTTCCGTCTGAGCTTTGACAACTTTGGTCGTTCCTCTAGCCCACAAAACCATGTGCTGACCCAGCATTTCGCGGGTAAGCTTGCGGAAAATGGATTTATCCGCGAAGTGGTGGAAGAACAGGTGTACTCGCCCACCGACGGTCGTTTTCTGCCGGATCGCTATATCGAGGGCACCTGTCCGAACTGTGGCTATGACAGTGCGCGCGGCGACCAATGTGACAATTGCACCAAGCAGTTGGACCCCACAGACCTGATCAACCCGTATTCCACAGAAAGCGGTGCAACTGATCTGGAAGTGCGCGAAACCAAGCACCTACATCTGCGCCAGTCCGCCCTGAAGGACGATCTGGATGCATGGATCGACAGCAAACACGACTGGCCCATTCTGACGACATCAATTGCAAAGAAATGGCTGCATGATGGTGATGGCCTGCAGGACCGGGGCATCACCCGCGATCTGGACTGGGGCGTGCCTGTGAAAAAGGGTACGGAAGAGTGGCCCGGTATGGAAGGCAAAGTTTTCTATGTCTGGTTTGACGCGCCGATCGAATATATCGCCGCCACCAAAGAGCTGACCGATGCCAATGGCGAAGATGACAGCGCCTGGAAACGTTGGTGGCGTCTGGATGCGGGCGCTGAAGACGTTAAGTATTTTCAGTTCATGGGCAAGGACAACGTCCCGTTCCATACGCTGTCTTTCCCGGCGACGATCAAAGGTTCTGGTGAGCCATGGAAGCTGGTGGATTACATCAAATCCTTCAACTACTTGAACTATGACGGCGGTCAATTTTCCACGTCACGTGGGCGCGGTGTGTTCATGGATCAGGCGCTTGAAATTCTGCCTGCGGATTACTGGCGCTGGTGGCTGCTGTCCAATGCTCCAGAGAGTTCAGACAGTGAATTCACCTGGGAGAACTTTCAAGCTGGCGTGAACAAAGATTTGGCCGATGTGCTGGGTAACTTTGTATCCCGAGTGACGAAATTCTGCCGTTCCAAATTTGGCGAAGAAGTGCCGACTGCCGGAGAATATACTGCCGAAGAAGACGCGCTGATCGCCAATCTGACAGCACGCGTGCGCGCCTATGAAGATCATATGTCCGCGATGGAAGTGCGTAAATCCGCACAGGAGCTGCGGGCGATCTGGGTTGCGGGCAACGAGTATCTGCAAACTGTCGCACCCTGGTCTGCATTCAAAACCGATCCGGAACGCGCAGCGGCAATCACACGTCTGTCGCTGAACCTGATCCGTCTTTATGCGGTACTGTCAGCGCCCTTCATTCCGGATGCATCGGCTAAGATGTTGACGGCAATGAAGACCTCGGATGATGCATGGCCTGGAGATGTGGCAGAGGCTTTGAACGCATTGCCCGCCGGTCACGCATTTGAGGTGCCTGAAGTTCTGTTCGCCAAGATCGCAGATGAAGACCGCGAGATATGGCAGGAGAAGTTTTCCGGCACCCGCGACTGATCATCAGATGCTCCCGCCCATTCAACCCCGGCAAAGCCGGGGCTTCATTGGTTGGGCGTGGCGCCCCCGAACGGGGGCGCGTCATCGCAGAACAGAACTGTCGCACCTGATTTAGGGGCTGTTAGCCGCCCCTATCACGATTGCGCGGCCTGTATTGTCCGCGCGGGCAGTTCCATGTAAGCTGATCAAAACAACAAGCAGTTTACAGGCTGGACCCATCCCTTGAGGACCGCACTTAAAGAGTATCAACGTCTGGAAGCCATTGGGCTCTGGCGGGAAGCCCCGGAAGCACAGCTTCGCGAGGTGATTATCTCATTTGGTCATTCCACCCTTGCCCTTTCGAACGAGAGCACCTCAAAGCGTGGGGCAATTGCGTTTTTGGGATGATCTGACATATTTT